>NZ_JBIAWP010000018.1:0-152099 GCF_042895785.1 Streptomyces sp. NPDC001380
GGACGCTTCCTTCGCGGCCCCTGCGGGCCCCTCCGGGCGCTTCGTTCTTCCGTGTCTCCAGCTTATCAGACCCGCGGAGTGTCTCTCTCCGCTTCGCTGACCCCCGCCGGCGGGGTTCCTGCGTTCTTTCCTTCGCCTTCCGGCGCTTTCCGACTCTAGCAGACCGATCGGATCGCTCCGTGAGCCGAATTCCCCGAACATGTCGAATGCAAATGCATCGGATGTTCGACGGGAGGTGCCGCTGCGCGGAGTCCGCGCTGAGCGACCGTGGAACTGTACGGCCGCGGCGGCGGCGGAAGCAAATCGACCCTCCGGACCGCCCGAGGGCGGTGCGGAGGGTCTCGGTCCTGCCGTTGCGTGCTCCGGTTCCGTGGTCCCGGAGCGCGGGTCAGCGGACCTCGGTGATCTCGGGACCCCGGTCGAAGGGGTTCAGGTGGGAGCCGGCGAAGCGGGAGTCGCCCTCGACCGGAGCCGCACCGGTGTCGGCCACCATCTGGGCGTCCTCGGGCAGCTTGAGCACGATCGGGTCGCGGGGCGCCATCGGCGACTCACCGCGGACCACCACGGTCTCCCGGAACACCTGTTCCAGCACGCCGGCGGTCTCCGGCTGCACGGCGGCCTGGCCGGAGATCACACCGCGGAGGAACCAGCGGGGGCCGTCGCAGCCCACGAAGCGCACCAGCTGGACCCCCTGGGTGCCATCCGGCAGCTGCACGGGCACCTGGGCGCGGAGGTGCCAGCCCAGCGGGCCCTCCTCCTCGTCGACGATGCCGCCCTGCTGGGTGATCCCGCCGGCGATCTCGTCGCGGACCTCCCCCCAGATGCCCTCCGACTTCGGCGCGGCGAACGCCTGGAGCTGGATGGCGCTGCTGCCCAGGACCAGGGTCGCGGCGACGATCGAGTCACCCGCGACCTCGACCCGCAGCTCCATGCCCTCGACACCGGGGATCAGCAGACCGCCGAGGTCGACGCGGCCCTCCTCGGGGCTCTCCAGCTCGGAGACGTCCCAGGGCCCGTCCGGCCGGGGAGCGGGCGGCAGCCCGACACGCTCCGCCGGGTCGGCGTCCGATCCGGTCTCGGCGTAGGCGGCACCCTCGACGTCGTCGGCATACTCATCAGCGCCGAAGGCGTCCTCTGCGAGCTGCTCGACAGCGTCCTCGCTCTTGTGGCGACGACGGAACACGGTCACTGTCCTTCCCGGTCGGGGGCCGAAGTGAATACCTGCCCGGCCGCGGGCATGCTAACCGCGGCATGGCCGCCCGTCGACCCGAAGCCCCCGTCGGCGCGGGCCGATCCCGGCAGCTCGGCCACCTCGTGGAAGCGGGCCTTCTCGACCTGCTGGACGACCAGCTGGGCGATCCGGTCCCCGCGGCGGAAGCCGACACGCTCGCGCGGGTCGAGATTCACGACGATCACCTTGATCTCACCACGGTACCCGGCATCGACCGTTCCCGGGGCGTTGACGAGCGCGACCCCGCAGCGCGCCGCGAGGCCGGACCGCGGATGGACGAAGGCGGCGTAGCCGTCGGGCAGGGCGATCGCGACACCGGTGGGCAGGACGGCGCGCTCACCTGGTGCGAGGTCGGCGTCGACGGTGGTGCGCAGGTCGGCGCCGGCGTCGCCGGGGTGCGCGTACTCCGGGAGCGGGAGGCCGGGGTCGAGACGGCGGACCAGGATGTCCACGGGCGGCCGGGGGTGGGAGGCGCTCACGGGTTCACCTCGAAGGCTCGGGCGCGCTTGAGGACGTCGGGGTTCTCCATGGCGGCCTTGATGTCCTCCGGCCGGCCGTGGGTGGTGAAGTGCTCCAGCCGGACCTGGACGAAGAGCGCCTGGGCGCGGATGGCGACCGGTCCGCCGGGGCCGTCGAGGCGGCCCTCGGCGGCACAGTAGATCTTGCGGCCGTGCACGCCGGTGACCCGCGCGTGGATGTGGAGGACGGTGTCCACGGGGACGGGCCGGACGAAGTCGGTCTCGAGCCGCCTGGTCACCGAGGCGGTGTGCAGCATCCAGTTGAGCGAGCCCAGCGCCTCGTCCATGGCGGTCACGAGGACCCCGCCGTGGGCGAGGCCGGGACCGCCCTGGTGCACGGGCTTGACGGTGAACTCGGCGGTGACCTCGACGCCCTCGCCGGCCCGCGCCTCCAGCTGGAGGCCGTGGGTCTGCCGGGGGCCGCAGCCGAAGCAGTGGTCGTAGTGGGAGCCGAGCAGCGTGCCGGGCGCGGGGGCCTCGGGGTGGCGCACGGGGGGCTGGGCGTCGGGCGGCGGGGCGGTCGCGGGCCGCGCTGCGGTCTGGCCCGCGTCCCGGGCCTCTGCCGCCTGGGGTGCAGTTGGTCCGGTCACAGGCGTTGACCCTACCGCCGCACGGCCGGCGGTCCGCACGTGCGCAGGGCGGCCCGGGGCGGGCACGGCGCCCGGGCGGCCCGGGCGCCGCGGAGGGCGGCCCGGCGGGGGCTGCGCGGGGGCCTGCCCGGAGGCGCCCACAATGGAGCCATGTACGACGAACGCCTCTCCGCGCCCCGCTCCTGGTGGCTGCTGCCCGTCGCGGCCGGGCTCTCCCTCGCCCTGATCCTGCTGCGCTTCGGCCCGGTGCCGGGAGTGATCGGCCTGGTGGCCGGCGTGGTGCTCGGCGCCGCGGCGCTGAGCGGGTACGGGGCGGCCCGGATCCGGGTGGTGCAGGGGTCGCTGGTGGCGGGGGACGCCCGGATCCCGGTGGACGCGCTGGGCGAGGCGCGGCCGCTGGACCGGGCGGAGGCGCTGGCGTGGCGGACGGCGAAGGCCGATCCGCGGGCGTTCATGCTGCTGCGGAGCTACGTGCCGACGGCGCTGCGGGTCGAGGTGAGCGATCCGGAGGACCCGACGCCGTACGTCTACCTCTCCACCCGGTCGCCGGAGCGGCTGGCGGCGGCGCTGGAGGCCGCCCGCGCGGAACTGCCGCGCGGCTAGGCCCTGCCCGGCCGCTCCCGCCGGGCCCGCGACGCGCCCCCGGGCCCCGTCCGGGAGGCGCCCCCGGGAACGGGCGCCCGCCGCGTTGCCGTGCCGCCCGGGCAGGGCCACGACGAGGGGCGGTCCTCCGCCCTGCGATCGGCCGCACCGAAGGGCTCCGGGCCCTGCCCGGACGCTCGCGCCGGGCAGGGCAGGGCCCGGAGCGCCTCGGTGCCCGCGGGCCCTGTGCAGGCCGTCGGACGGCCTGCACAGGGCCCGCGGGCACCGAGGGGGCAGGGGAAGGACCGGCGGCCCAGCTGCGGGGCGGTGGGCGGTCCTCAGCGGTCGCCGGGCAGGGCGCGGTCCCAGTAGCCGGGGTCGGCGGGAGTGCGCCTGCGCAGGTCGTGGCGGACCTCGTCGGAGACCCTGCGGGTGTCGCGGCTGTTGATGGTGGCACCGATGCCGGCGCCGATCAGCAGGGGCGTCAGCGACGGCACCCGGCGCAGGGTGTGCCGGGTGAGGCGGCGGCGCAGCTGCTGCTTGAGCTCCCCGCTGAGCCGGAGTGCGGCCATGCCCACCGGCCGGGTGACGTCGATGCCGCGGCGGTTGGTCCAGGCGTTGACGTAGGCGCCCGCGCGGTCGGTGGCGCCCCCGGGGGCGCGCATGCCGTAGGCCTCGTGGAGCTCGGCGATGAGCTTCACCTCGATCGCGGCCACGGCGAGGGTCTCGGCGGCGATCTCGAGGACCATCGTGGGGGGTGTGGGCAGCATGGCGGCGGCTCCGACGCCCGCACCGACGGCGGCGGAGGCGCGGACGGCGCCTGCGGTGAGGCGGTCGGCGAGCTCCTCGGCGTCGCCGGCCTCGGGGTGCTGGGCGCGCAGGGTGGCCAGGTCGCGGACCGGGATGCGCGGCGCCGCGTCGAGGAGGCGGTCGCTCAGTCCCCTGGCCCCGAGGGCCGCGCCGCGTGCGGCGGTGCGGCCGCCGCGGCCCAGTCCGCGGGCCAGCGCGCCTGCGAGCGAGGCCAGGCGCTGCCGGCCCCGCTCGCGACGGTGGGACGGCTCCGCCGCGGCGGTACCGTCCCAGTGCTCCATCTCCGCGGCGATCGATGCGATCTCTTCCGCCGCTTCTTCGGCCGCCCGGTCGGCGGCCTCACCTGCCTCCGGTCCGGACTTCCGGAACCGGTGGGCGCTGCTGAGTCTCCGGATGCGTGCCATGGCTCTCCGGTTACCCGCCGATCAGGCGGCGCAGTCCCGGCAGATGGGGTTGCCGTTCTTCTCCGATGCCAGCTGGCTGCGGTGGTGCACCAGGAAGCAGCTCATGCAGGTGAACTCGTCGGCCTGGCGCGGCAGCACCCGGACCGACAGCTCCTCGTTGGAGAGGTCGGCGCCGGGCAGTTCGAGGCCCTCCGCCTGCTCGAACTCGTCGACGTCGACAGAGCTCGACGTCTTCTCGTTCCTGCGGGCCTTCAGTTCCTCGATGCTGTCCTCGTTGAGGTCGTCATCGGTCTTGCGTGGGGTGTCGTAGTCCGTTGCCATATCACTCTCCCCCTCCGGGTGTCTGCGGTATCTCCAGCGCACGTAACGCATGGGAGGCCGGACTTGTGCCCGACCCGAGGCGGAGATTTTGCCTTACTTCAAGGCCTGTTACTCAATCGACACCCAATCGCACCCCCGAAGAGGTGACGGCGGCGGGCGCCGGTGGAGGGTCGCGGGGGGATGCGGGAGGGGTGCCCCGCCGGGCCCACTGTGCACTTACCGTGATCGAGGCAGAGGGAAACGTTCCATCGGAAACCGTCGCGAAGGCGGTGAATCCGGGGCTTCCGGCCCAGCGCGGCCCACACGGGACCCGGAAGGCGGCAGGGCACTCACGGTCACCTTCGGTGACGGTCGCCGCCCGCCCCCGGGTGACCCTCCGCTCCCGCCCGGACGCCGGGGGCGACCGGATGTGACCTTGGTCACCTTGGCGTGGTGTCCAGACAAATCATGGAAAAAAACCCCGGGAGGAGAGGTCCTCAGCCCTCGGCGCGGGCGGCCCGGCGGGCCAGGAGTGCGGCCCGGCGCTCGTCGAACCGGGCCGCCTGGCCGTCCAGCCCGTCGAGGAAGGCACCGAGCTCCTCCTGAGCCCGCAGCCCCTCCGGACCGAGGCCGCCGCGCTCCATGACCTTCAGGTGCCGCAGCACCGGCTGCAGCACGTCGTCGTGGTGGATGCGCAGGTTGTAGACGCCGCCGACGGCGATCCGGACGGCGGCGCGCTCGAAGCCGGGCATGCCGTGGCCCGGCATGCGGAAGCCGGTCACGACGTCGGCGACGGCCCGCATCGCCTGGTCGGGGGCCAGCTCCAGGGCCGCGAGCAGCAGGTTCCGGTAGAAGACCATGTGGAGGTTCTCGTCGGTGGCGATCCGGGCCAGCAGACGCTCGCAGACGGGGTCGCCGGAGAAGGTCCCCGTGTTGCGGTGCGAGATGCGGGTGGCGAGCTCCTGGAAGGCCACGTACGCCACCGAGTGCAGCATGCTGTGCCGGTTGTCGGACTCGAACCCGGCGGACATGTGGTCCATGCGGGCCCGCTCCAGGGCCACCGGGTCGACGGCCCGGGTGGTGAGGAGGTAGTCGCGGATGGCGATGCCGTGCCGGCCCTCCTCCGCGGTCCAGCGGTGCACCCAGGTGCCCCAGGCGCCGTCGCGGCCGAACATGGTCGCGATCTCGTGGTGGTAGCTGGGGAGGTTGTCCTCGGTGAGCAGGTTGACCACCAGGGAGACGCGGCCCACGTCGGTCAGCCCGGACTGCTCGGGCGCCCACGCCTCACCGCCCAGGACGCCGTCGAAGTCGCGGCCCGCGCTCCACGGCACGTACTCGTGGGGCATCCACTCCTTGGCCACCCTGAGGTGGCGGTCGAGCTCCTGCTCCACCACCTCCTCCAGGGCGTGCAGCAGCCGGACGTCGGTCCAGGCGGTCGAGTCGCTCTGCTGGCTGGGGGCGATGGTCACGGCGGCGGGCTCCTGCGGCGGCTCGGCACACCTACGGATCCGTAGGTTACGCCACCGTAAGTTGAAGCGGCCGGAAATGACAAGCGGCGGCGCCACGGGCGGCGAGGCAGCGGTCCCGGCAGCCGGGCGCACCGCCGGCGTGCGGGGTACGGGGGCACGGGGCTCGCGGGGGCGTGCTGCGGGCGCACAGGAGCGCCCCCGGAGCGCGGTGGCTCCGAGGGCGCGGGAGGGCGCGGAAGGAGGTGCGGGCGGGCGCCCGGGCACCGTCAGGCGCCGGGGATGTACACCCGCACGTCCAGGCCGCCTCCGGGGCGCGGAACGGCCTCGATGGAACCGCCGTGCGCCCGGACGACCGAGCGGACGATGGAGAGGCCGAGGCCCACGCCCTTGTCGCTGCGGGTCCGCTCGGCGCTCTTCACCCGGCGGAACGGCTCGAAGATGTGCTCCATCTCGTACCCGGGGATGACCGGGCCGGTGTTGGACACCACGAGTTCGCCGCCGCCGGGCACCGCCGCCGTGGAGACCTGCACCCAGCCGTCGGGGGTGTTGTAGCGCACGGCGTTCTGCACCAGGTTGAGGGCGATGCGCTCCAGGAGCACGCCGTTGCCGGAGACGGCGGCCGGGGCGAGCGAGGTCCGCAGCGCGACCCGGCGGGACTCCGCCTCCGCCCGGGTCTGCTCCAGCGCCTGGGAGGCCACCTCGGCGAACTCCACCGGCCGCCGGTCGGTGATCTCGTTGTCGCTGCGGGCGAGCAGCAGGAGGCCCTCGACGAGCTGCTCGCTGCGCTCGTTGGTGGCCAGCAGCGTCCTGCCGAGCTGCTGGAGCTCGGGCGACGCCTCCGGGTCGGAGAGCTGGACCTCCAGCAGCGTCCGGTTGATCGCCAGCGGGGTGCGGAGCTCGTGGGAGGCGTTGGCGACGAACTTGCGCTGCGAGTCGAAGGAGCGGTCGAGCCGGTCCAGCATCTCGTCGAAGGTGTCGGCCAGCTCCTTGAGCTCGTCGTCGGGGCCGTCCAGCTCGATCCTGCGGTGCAGGTCGGAGCCGGCGACCTCGCGGGCGGTGCGGGTGATCCTGCCGAGGGGGCTGAGGACCCGGCCGGCGACGGCGTAGCCCAGGGCGAAGGCGGCCACCGCGAGGCCCACCAGGACGGTGATGGACCTGCGCAGCAGGGCGTCCAGCGCGGCGTGCTGGGCTTGGGCCTGCCAGAGCTCGATCTGCTCCTGGAACTGCTGGGGGGTCCAGACCTGGTTGGTGCGCGGGTCGATCACGCGGGTGTTCTCGGGGATGGTCGTCATGGGGAGCTGCGCGCCGACCTGGAGGGCCTGCCGGGCCAGCATGTAGATCACCAGGACCAGCAGCACCCCGGCCATCAGGAACATCCCGCCGTACAGCAGGGTGAGCCGGATCCGGATGGTGGGCCGGAAGGGCAGCCAGCCGAGGCCGGAGCCCGGGGTGTGCCGCCCGGGGCCCGGCGCCCCGGACGCGGCCGTGCGCGGCGGGTGGTCGGGGCGCGGGGGCGCCGCCGGGACGGCGCGGGCGGGGCCCGCGGCGGGGCCGGACGCCGCGGTGGAACCGGAGGCGGTCCCGCCGTCCGCGGCGCGGGCGGGGTCCGAGGGGGCGGCGGGGTGCCGGGTGGACATGGTCGGCGTGCCTCCGTCAGATCCGGTAGCCGGAGCCGGGCACCGTGACGATCACCGCGGGCTCCCCGAGTTTGCGGCGCAGGGTCATCACGGTGACACGGACCACGTTGGTGAACGGGTCGGTGTTCTCGTCCCAGGCCTTCTCCAGCAGCTGCTCGGCCGAGACGACGGCGCCGTTGGCGCGCAGCAGGACCTCCAGCACGGCGAACTCCTTGGGGGCGAGCTGCACCGGCCGGCCGTCGCGGGTCACCTCGCGGCGGCCCGGGTCGAGGGAGATCCCGGCCCGCTCCAGGACGGGCGGCAGGGCGGTGGTGGTGCGCCGTCCGAGGGCGCGCACCCGGGCCACGAGTTCGCTGAAGGCGAACGGCTTGGGAAGGTAGTCGTCCGCTCCCAGTTCGAGGCCCTGCACCCGGTCGCTGACGTCGCCGGCGGCGGTCAGCATGATCACCCGGGTCGGCAGGCCGGAGTCGACCACGGCGCGGCAGACGTCGTCGCCGTGGACCAGCGGCAGGTCGCGGTCGAGGACGACGACGTCGTAGTCGTTGACCCCGATCCGCTCCAGGGCGGCCTCCCCGTCGTACACCACGTCCACCGCCATCGCCTCGCGGCGCAGGCCGGTGGCGACAGCTTCGGCGAGCAGCTGCTCGTCCTCGACGACGAGTACCCGCAAGGCGGTCTCCCCTTCCCCGGGGGCACCCGGTCGCCCCGGGCCCGCCCGGCTGCTCCGGGCCGGGGCGCGGACGGCCCCGACGGTGCTCCCATCCTGCCTCGCCCGGGTGTAAAGCAGTGGTAAGCGGGCAGGCCGTCGGTGCAGCGACCCCGACGGAGGCGGTCGGCCCGGCCGGAGCGGCAGGGTCATCCGGCATTTGCCCGGAGGCCGAGGTTTCCGGCGACGCCGCGATGGGGAGGACGACTGCAACCCGCGATCGCGCCGCCCGGCGGCGGATCGCACCCACCCGCCGTGCGGCCACCGCCGCACCGGGTCGGGAAGCCGATCGTCCGCGGTCGCTGCCCCCCGGGCCGCGACCGCACCGGGAGCCGCTGTCCGGCGGATCCACTCCCCGGTCCCATGCCGTATCCCGAAGCCCGGGGTCGCCCGACATCCCATAGGGGGTCTGCCGATGGACGCCTTCACCGCCGGCATCCTGCAGCGCATACGGAAGACCGAGCAGGACCTGAACCGCGCCCTGGAGTCCGGGGACGAGTTCCTGGCCGAGGTCGAGCAGTCCGAGCTCGACGACCTGCGCCGCCTGGCAGCCGAGCACGGCGTCAGCGTCGCGGAGGAGGCCCTGCCCAGGATCGCCTGAGCAGCGGCCGGCCGCTGCGGCGCGCAAGACCGTACGGGAGCCCCGGACACGTCGGCGTCCGGGGCTCCCGCCGTGTGCCGCCGGGGGATCCCGCGGGCGGACGTCCCGGACGGGCGCCACCGGCGGGTGCCGCGGACGCCGTCCGGGAACGGCGTCTCAGTCGTGCCAGGCGCCGAGCTCCTCCAGGAGCTCCTGCAGGGGTTCCAGCAGTCCGGGCACCGCGGCGACGGCGAGGTCGCCGGACGGCTCCCGGCCCGGGCGGCCGCCCGCCTGCGCGCCCGCCTCGCGGGCGATCAGGACGCCCGCCGCCATGTCCCAGGGGCGCAGACCGCGCTCGTAGAAGGCGTCCAGCCGGCCGCAGGCGAGGTCGCAGAGGTCGACGGCGGCCGCGCCCGCGCGGCGGATGTCGCGGACCTGCGGCATCAGGCCGGCCAGGACCCGGGCCTGGTGGGTGCGGACCTCCCGGACGTAGTTGAAACCGGTGCCCACCAGGGCCTGGCCCGGCGCCGGGGCGGGACGGCAGGTGATGCGCCGCCCGTTGAGGTACGCGCCCCCGCCCGCGACGGCGTGGAAGACCTCGTCGCGCGCCGGTACGGCCACCACGCCGACCACGGCCCGGCCCTCCAGCTCGGCCGCGATGCTGACCCCCCAGGACGGCAGGCCGTAGAGGTAGTTGACGGTGCCGTCCAGCGGGTCCACCACCCAGCGCACACCGCTGCTGCCGGGGCTGCTGGCGCCCTCCTCGCCGAGGAGGCCGTCGTCCGGCCGGCGGGCGGTGACCAGCTCGACGACGAGCTTCTCCGAGGCGGTGTCCATCTCGGTGACCACGTCGACGGGGCTGCTCTTGGTGGCCGCGACGCCGAGGCCCGCCGGTCGGCCGTCGCGGAGCAGCGCGCCGGCCTGCCGGGCCGCCTCCAGGGCGGTCTCCAGCAGTTCGGCGGTGAGCCGGGGGTCGGGCTCGGGCTCGGTCATGGCGGTTCCTCCTGGGGTTCGGGGGCCGGGCCGGCCGCGGCCGCCCGGGGGCAGGTCCCGGTCCGGCCCGCCGGACCGGACCGGGGTCGTCCGGGCTCCCTCCCGGAGGCCGGGCGCGGGCCTCCGGGGCGTCCGGGCTGGGGTGTCCAGGCGGTGTTCAGGCCTGGGCGGCGGCGGGGCGGGGTCCGCGCGGGTTGGGGCAGCAGTCGACCGGGCACACGTCGTGGCTGGGGCCCAGCGCGCCGAAGGCGCAGCGCGGCGGCCGGGCGCCCCGCTCGGTGGCCGCGCGCTCCAGCACCAGTTCGCGGACGGCGGCGACGAAGCGGGCGTCGCACCCCACGGTGGCGGCGCGGGCCACGGGCAGGCCGAGCTCCTCGGCCTTGGCGCGGGCCTCGGTGTCGAGGTCGTACTTGACCTCCATGTGGTCGGAGACGAAGCCGATCGGCACCATCACCGCCGCCTCGGCGCCCTTCGCGTGCAGGGCCTCCAGGTGGTCGCAGACGTCCGGCTCCAGCCACGGGATGTGGGGGGCGCCGCTGCGGCTCTGGTAGACGAGCTCCCAGTGGCGGCCGATGATCCCGGTGGCCTCGGCGACCGCGCCGGCCACCAGCCGGGCCACGTCGAGGTGCTGGGCGACGTACGCGCCGCCGGGGGTGCCCCGGGCCGGGTCGTCCGGGGCGCCGGAGGTCTCGGCCATGGCGGTGGGCACGGAGTGGGTGGTGAAGACGAGGTGGGCGGTGTCGCGCACCTCGTCGGGCAGCTCCGCGAGGGCGGCCAGGGTGTTCTCCACCATCGGGCCGACGAAGCCCGGGTGGTTGTAGAAGTGGCGCAGCTTGTCGACGCGCAGCTCGGGCGCGCCCTCGGCGCGGAGCTGCTCCAGGGCGTCGGCGAGGTTCTCCCGGTACTGGCGGCAGCCGGAGTAGCCGGCGTAGGCGCTGGTGGCGAGGGTGAGGATGCGGCGGTGGCCGGCCTCGGCCATCTCGCGGAGGGCGTCGACGAGGTAGGGGTCCCAGTTGCGGTTGCCCCAGTACACGGGCAGGTCGAGGCCGTGTGCGGCGAAGTCCTTGCGCAGGGCGGCGAGGAATGCGCGGTTCTGCTCGTTGATGGGGCTGACACCGCCGAAGAGGAAGTAGTGCTGCCCCACTTCGGCCAGCCGCTCCTTGGGGATGCCGCGGCCGCGGGTGACGTTCTCCAGGAACGGCACCACGTCGTCCGGGCCCTCGGGCCCGCCGAAGGAGAGCAGGAGCAGGGCGTCGTACGGCGCGGCGTCGGGAGCGGTCTGCAGGGGCTCGGCGTCTGCGGCGCCGGGAGTGCGCGAGTCGGACATGGCACCGATCCTGCCACTGCGGACGGCTCCCCGGTGGACAGGACCGGGCCGGGGCGGGCACCGGGTGCGGGCACCGGGCCCCCGGCCGGGGCCGGCGGCGGACCGCGGGAAACCCCTTGCGGCACTACGTAAGCTGTGTGGAGCAATCACATTCCTTACCGGAGCCCCCGTGCCCTCCATGCTGTCGACCTACCGCCGGATCTTCGCCGCACCCGGCAGCCTGGCCTTCTCCACCACGGGCCTGGTCTCCCGGCTGCCCATCTCGATGGGCGGCGTCGGCATCGTCACCATGCTCGCCCAGCTGCGCGGCGCCTACGGCCTGGCGGGCGCGGTCTCGGCGACGCTGGCGCTGGCGGCCGCCGCGCTCGGCCCGCAGGTGTCGCGGCTGGTGGACCGCCACGGGCAGCGGCGGGTGGCGCTGCCCGCGGTCGCGCTGGCCGCGGCGTCGGCCGTGGGGCTGCTGCTCTGCGCCCGGCTGGGGGCGCCCGACTGGACGCTGTTCGCCTGCGCCGCCGGCATGGGGGCGATGCCGAGCATGGGCTCCCTGGTGCGGGCGCGCTGGGCGCACCTGTACCGCAGCCGGCCGGCGCTGCTGCACACCGCCTACTCCTTCGAGTCGGTGATGGACGAGGTGTGCTTCATCGTGGGGCCGATCCTCGCCATCGGGCTGTCCACCTCGGTCTTCCCCGAGGCGGGCGTGCTGCTGGCGGTGGTGTTCCTGACGGCGGGGACGGCCCTGTTCACCGCCCAGCGGCGGACCGAGCCGCCGGTGCACGCGGCGGAGCACCGCGGGGGCGGCTCCGCGCTGCGGTCGCGGGGGCTGCAGGTCCTGGTGCTGACCTTCGTCGCCACCGGCGCGATCTTCGGCTCGGTGGAGGTGGTCACCGTGGCCTTCGCCCAGGAGCGGGGGAGCACGGCCGCCTCCAGCGTGGTGCTGGCGGTGTACGCCTCCGGCTCGTGCGTCGCGGGCATCGTCTTCGGGGCGCTGCGGCCGACGGGTCCGATGGCCCGGCGCTTCCTGCTGGGCGTGTCGGTGATGGCGGTGAGTATGCTCCCGCTCCTACTGGTGGGAAACCTCGTGGCGCTGGCGGCGGCGCTGTTCGTCGCCGGGCTGTCGATCTCCCCGACCATGGTCACCACGATGGGGATGGTGGAGCGGCTGGTGCCGGCCTCCAGGCTCAACGAGGGGATGACCTGGACGATCACCGGGCTCGCCGTCGGCGTGGCGGCGGGCTCCTCGGTCGGGGGGTGGACGGTGGACCGGGCAGGGGCCTCGGCCGGCTACTGGGTGCCGGCCGTGGCGGGCTCGCTCGCGGCGCTCACGGCGTTCCTCGGGTCGCGCCGGCTGGGGTCGGCGCCGGAGCAGGAGGCAGAGCGTGTCGAAGACGGCGACCGGAAGCCGCAGCACCACCCCTGAGCCGTACCGCTGGAGCAACTGGGCGGGCAACCGCAGCGCGCGTCCCGCACGGGTGGCGGCGCCGTCCTCCGCCGCCGAACTGGCCGAGGAGGTGCGGCGGGCCGCCGAGGACGGCCTCGCGGTCAAGGCGGTGGGGTCCGGCCACTCCTTCTCCTCCATCGCCTCCTCCGACGGCGGGCTGCTGGTGCTCCCGGACCGGCTGACCGCGCTGCGCTCCGTCGACCGCGCGGCGGGCACGGTGACGGTGGAGTCGGGCATGACGCTGGAGCGGCTCAACGTGCTGCTGGAGGCGGCGGGCCTGTCCCTGACCAACATGGGCGACGTCATGGCGCAGACCGTCGCCGGGGCGATCGGCACCGGCACGCACGGCACCGGCCGCGACTCCGGTTCGCTGGCGGCGCAGGTCCGCGCCCTCGAGATCGTGCTGGCGGACGGGACCGTGGCGGCCTGCTCCCCCGCCGAGGACCCCGGACTGTTCGAGGGCGCCCGGCTGGGGCTCGGCGCGCTGGGCGTGGTCACCGCCGTCACCCTCGCGGTGGAGCCGCTCTTCCTGCTGGCCGCCCACGAGAGGCCGATGCGCTTCGACGAGGTCCTGGAGGGCTTCGACGACCTGGCGGCGGTCAATGAGCACTTCGAGTTCTACTGGTTTCCGCACACCGACCGGTGCACCACCAAGCGGAACAACCGCAGCCAGGGGCCGCCGGCGCCGCTGCCGCGGCTGCGGGGGTGGCTGGACGACGAGTTCCTGTCCAACACGGTGTGGGAGGGCGCCTGCCGGGTGGGGCGGCGGTTCCCCGCGGCCGTCCCGGCCATCGCGCAGGTGGCGGGCCGGGCGTGGTCCGAGCGGCGCTACACGGACGTCGCGTACCGGGTCTTCACCAGCCCGCGCCGGGTGCGCTTCACGGAGATGGAGTACGGGGTGCCCCGGGCGGCGGCCGTGGAGGTGCTGCGGGAGCTGCGGGCCCTGGTGGAGCGCTCCGACTGGCGGATCGGCTTCCCCGTGGAGGTGCGGACCGCGCCGGGGGACGACGTCTGGCTCTCCACCGCGTACGGCCGCGACACCTGCTACGTGGCGGTGCACCTGTACCGGGGGACGGCCGAGCAGGGCTACTTCGCCGGGGTGGAGCGGATCATGACGGCGCACGGCGGGCGCCCGCACTGGGGGAAGCTGCACACCCGGGACGCGGAGTACCTCTCCTCGGTGCACCCGCGGCTGGCGGACTTCCGCGCGCTGCGGGACCGGGTGGACCCCGGGCGCCGCTTCGGCAACGCCCACCTGCGGCGGGTGCTCGGCGACTGACGGGGCGGGGCCTCGTACCGGGGCGCGGGGGTCCGAAGGCCCAGAGGTTCAGCGGCCCGGGAGTCCGGGGGCCCAGGAGTCCGGGGGGCGGAACGGCCGGGACGGGACGGCCGCGACGGCCGGCGCGGGACCCGCTGACCGGTTCGGTGCGCTCCCTGTGCTCAACCGGGGGCGGTGTTGGCAGAAACGGGCCCCCGGTTGGCCGAAAGATGTGAAGATGATCACCGTCCACCCGTCGGCGGTCGGCCATCGGAGTGGCGGCCCTTGAGATTCCGCGGATTCGCGGGAGACTTGAGGGGCGAGCCGGACGGCCGGTGCACCACGGATGGAGTACTGTTCGGGGAGCCTGGCCCGCAGGCTGCCGCCCGCCCGACCGTCACCCGGACGGGCCGGACGGGTGACGGGGAGGTGGAGGGCGGCACTCGTCCCGGGGCCGCCCGCTCGCGGTGCAGCCCGCCGGGAGCGACTGGAGCGGCACCGGCCGACGGCGCCGCAAAGAGGTAACCGTGCCACAGCGGCGCGTCGGGGCAGAACCCCGACACGCCGGGTAACTCTGCAATGTTGTGGCCAGCCGCCCGTCGGCAGGTCACACTCGTTACGGGAGCAGCGACGCAGGTGACGTCGGCAGGCACCACCCGGGAGGTAACCGTGCCCGAACTGCGTGTCGTGGCCGTCAGCAATGACGGCACACGGCTGGTGCTCAAGGCTGCCGACAGCACGGAGTACACCCTCCCCATCGACGAGCGGCTGCGCGCCGCCATCCGCGGCGACCGCCCCCGGCTGGGCCAGATCGAGATCGAGGTGGAGAGCCACCTCCGCCCCCGCGACATCCAGGCGCGCATACGGGCGGGCGCCTCCGCGGAGGAGGTCGCGCAGCTCGCCGGGATCTCGGTGGACCGGGTCCGCCGCTTCGAGGGTCCCGTGCTGGCCGAGCGCGCCTTCATGGCGGAGCGGGCGCGCAAGACGCCGATCCGGCGGCACGGCGAGTCCACCGGACCGCAGCTGGGCGACGCGGTGATGGAGCGTCTGGTCCTGCGCGGCGCCGAGAAGGACAGCGAGCGCTGGGACTCCTGGCGGCGGGACGACGGCACGTGGGACGTGGTGCTGCGGTACCGAGTCGACGGCGAGCCGCGCAGCGCCTCCTGGACGTACGACCCGCCGCGCCGGCTCGTGCAGGCCAACGACGACGAGGCGCGCGCCCTGGTCGGCGAGTCGCCCGAGCGCGGCGAGGACCCGGTCTTCCCGTTCGTGCCGAGGATCGCCCGGCTGCCGCAGGAGCGCACCGCGCGCCCGGCACTGGAGCGGCCGTCCCCGGACCGGATCATGGAGCGGCCCGCCGCCGAGGCGCGCGACTCCCTCACCAGCCTGCTGGACGTGGTCCCCAACTTCCGGGGCGACCTGGTGGTGGACCCGGCCGAGGAGCCGGCCGCGCAGGAGGAGGCGGACGAGTCCGCCGCGGCGGCCCCGGCGGCCAGCGCCGGGGCTGCCTACGCGGACATCCTGATGCCGCGTGCGGTCGCACCGCACCGCGACCGCCTGGTCGGCACCACCGACCGGCAGGCGGAGGCGGACGGCGTGCGGCCCGGCCGGCGTGCGACGGTCCCCAGTTGGGACGAGATCGTCTTCGGCAGCCGCCGCAAGAAGCAGGACTGATCCGCCCCTGACGGACGCCCCCCACGGGCGGCCGCACGGAGCAGGGGGCGCGGGCCCCGGGAGCGTTCCCGGGGCCCGCGCCCCTTTGCACGACCGGTGGGTGACGGGCCGTCGACCCGGCTGCGGTGGCGGACGGGCCGCGGCCTCAGCCCGCCTGCGGACCGGTGGCCGCGGGACGGGCCGGGTCGGCCGACCACTCGCTCCACGAGCCGGGGTACAGCGCGGCGCGCAGGCCGGCCGCCTCCATGGCCAGCACCTGGTGGGCGGCGGTGACCCCGGACCCGCAGTAGACACCGGTCTCGGCGGTGTCCGCGCCCAGGGCGCGGAAGCGGTCGGCGAGCGCGGCGGCGGACAGGAAGCGGCCGTCCGGACCGAGATTGGCGGTGGTGGGCGCACTGACCGCGCCGGGGATGTGCCCGGCGCGGGGGTCCACCGGCTCGGTCTCGCCGCGGTACCGCTCCCCCGCGCGGGCGTCCAGCAGCAGGCCGGTGCGGGCGAGCCGGGCGGCGCCGTCGGCGTCGAGGACGGGCATGCCGCCGGGTGCGGGGGTGAAGTCGCCGTCGCCCGGCGGGGGTTCCTCCATGGTCAGCGGCAGTCCGGCGGCGGTCCAGGCGGCCAGGCCGCCGTCGAGGACGCGGACCCGGGTGTGCCCGGCCCAGCGCAGCAGCCACCAGGCGCGGGCGGCCGAGGTCGCCGGCCCCGCGTCGTACACGACCGCGTCGCGGTCGGCGGAGAGCCCGGCGCGGCGCAGGGCGGCGGCCAGCACGCCGGGGTCGGGCAGCGGGTGGCGGCCGGCCGGGCCGGGCGGGGCCGCGAGGTCCCGGTCGAGGTCGAGGTAGTGGGCGCCGGGGAGGTGGCCCGCGCGGTACTCCTGCTCCCCCGGCGGGCCGCCGAGCTGCCAGCGGACGTCGAGCAGGACGGGCGGACGCCCGTCCCGGAGGGCCTCGGCGAGTTCGGCGGCCGCGACCAGCGGGTAGGGGGTGGGGTGGCTGTCCATGGCGTCATTGTGCTCCGGTGTCCGGGCACGGCGCGGACGGCGCTTCTTTTCGCGCTCTTTGCCCGGGTGTCCCGCGCGGCCCGGGGCCCGTGGGGGCGGTGGGTGGCACCATCCGTCCTGGGGCCGAATCACGCCGGTACGCCGTGGAGGAGAGCCGCCCATGACCACAGTCGGAACGCGCTGCGTGCAGGGGGCGCCCTGCTGGGTGAGCCTGATGGCGCGTGACGTGGGGTGCGCCCAGGAGTTCTACGGGCCGCTGCTGGGCTGGGAGTTCACGGCGGGGCCGGCCCGGCTGGGCCCGTACGTGCGCGCGACACTGCGCGGGGTGCCGGTGGCCGGCATCGGGGTGGTCCCGGAGGGGCCCGGCTTCCCGGTGGAGTGGACCCCGTACTTCGCGGCGGACAGCACGGACCGGACCGCGCAGCGGATCCGCGCGTGCGGCGGCACGGTCGCGGTGGGCCCGCTCCAGGCGGACGACGCGGGCCGCCTGGTGGTCGCCTCCGACGTGACCGGCGCGGTCTTCGGCGTCTGGGAGGGCGGTCGGCACCTGGGCTGGCAGGCGGTGGGCGAGCCGGGCGCCCCGGCGTGGACGGAGCTGGTGACACCGGACCGCGGCATGGCGGAGGCCTTCTACGGCTCGGTGTTCGGGTCGTCCGTGGCGCGGTCCGGGGACGGCTCCGTCCTCCGGGTGGCCGGGCGCGACGTGGCGGGGATCCGGGGCGCGGGCGAGCTGCGCGGCGGTCCGCCGCGGTGGCGGACGTACTTCGCGGTGGCGGACGCGGACGCCGCGGCGGCGCGGGCCGTGGAGCTGGGCGGGCGGATGCTGGTGGGGCCGCAGGAGTCGCCGTACGGGCGGGTGGTGCGGCTGGCCGACCCGGAGGGCGGGCACTTCTCGCTGGTGGAGTCCGCCTGACGGGCCGCCGCGCTCCTTCCGGTGCAGCGGACCCCGGTGCGGCGGACCCGGGTGCGGCGGACCCGGGTGCGGCGGACCCGGGTGGGGCGGACGGTCAGGAGAGGGCGCCGTCGCGGTCGCCGGAGCCGAAGGGCAGGACGTCCGGGGAGATGGCGGCGGCCCGGGCGGTGGCGGCGGTCATCCGGCGCCGGTGGTGGCGGCGGCAGAGCACCTCGTACCCGATCTCGTCACTGCTGACCGCGACGTCGCCGACGACCACCTGGGCGCCCTCGACGACCATGACGCCGCCGACGGTGCGGGCGTTGTGGGTGGCGCGGGCGCCGCACCAGCACAGCGCCTCGACCTGGAGCACCTCGACCCGGTCGGCGAGCTCGACGAGGCGCTGGGAGCCGGGGAAGAGCCGGGTGCGGAAGTCGGTGGTGATGCCGAAGGTGTAGACGTCCACGCCGAGCTCGTCGACGACGCGGGCGAGCTGGTCGACCTGGTCCGCGGAGAAGAACTGGGCCTCGTCGCAGATGAGGTAGTCGGCGCGGCCGCCCGCGGAGAGCAGCTGGACGACATGGGCGTGGAAGTCGAGGTCGTCGGTGACCTCGACGGCACCGGTGGCCAGGCCGAGGCGGCTGGAGAGGGTGGCGGCGCCGGCCCGGTCGTTGCGGGTGAAGATGATCCCCTGGCGGCCGCGGGCCGCGTGGTTGTGGTCCATCTGCAGGGCAAGGGTCGACTTGCCGCAGTCCATCGTCCCCGAGAAGAACACCAGCTCGGCCATCAGGGGTGGGGAAACCTTTCTTCCGGGGCGCGGCGGCAGGGTGCCGCCGGGCGGGGAGGACCGCCTCAGCGGCGGACCTCCAGGAGGGGGACGTACTGCTCGACCGGGGTCATGGAGCCGTGCAGCCCGACCATGGCGGACTCGTTGGGCTCGCTGCGGGAGGCGGTCACCGCGACGTCGTCGCAGGCGGCGGCGACCACGTCGCCGATCCGCCGGTACACCCGCTCCTCGACGACCGGGCCGAACCAGCCCGCCTCGATCGCCTGGTCCCGGGTGGCGACCCACATGCGGTCGCCGAGGACCTCGCTCCACACCGCGTGGACGTCGGCGGCGGCGCCCGGCACGGCGTAGACGTGGCGGGCACGGGCCTCGCCGCCGAGCAGGGCGACGCCGGCGCCGAGCTCCCAGTCCTCGTCGAAGTCGATCCGGTCCTCCGGGGCGACGTCGATCATGCCGTGGTCGGCGGTGACGTACAGCGCGGAGCGGGGCGGCAGCTGCTCGGCCAGGCGCCGGGCGAGCCGGTCGACGGTGTCGAGCATCATGCGCCACTCGTCGGAGTCGACGCCGTGCCGGTGGCCCATGGAGTCGAGGTCGCTGACGTACGTGTAGACCAGGGCGCGGTCGGCGGCGCCCAGGCACTCGGCGGCGAGGTCCATCCGCTCCTCGCCGGTGAACCGGCCGAGGAAGGTGCCGCCGGAGAGCGCCACCCGGGTCAGCGGCGTCTGCGCGAAGAGCGGCGAGGAGACCTGGCAGGTCTCCACCCCGGCCTCGTGGGCCCGCTGGAAGACGGTCGGGTGCGGCTGCCAGGCGGCCGGGTCGACCGGGGGCTGCCAGCGCAGCTGGTTCATAAGCCGGTCCTCGCCGGGGATGGCGACCGTGTAGCCGGCCAGCCCGTGGGCGCCCGGCGGCAGCCCGGTGCCGACCGAGGCGAGGCTGGTGGCGGTGGTCGCGGGGAAGCCCGCGGTGAGCGGGCGGCCGGTGCCGTTCAGCGAGGTGCCGAGGAGCGAGGTGAGGAACGGCGCGTACTCGGGGTGGGCGCGCAGCACCTCCCAGCCCAGGCCGTCCACCAGGAAGACGCACACCCGGTCGGCGGGCGCCAGCTCCAGGCCGGGGGCGGCGGAGGCGTACGGCGGCACGCCGAGGCCGGCCGCCACGGCGGGCAGCAGGTCGGCGAGGGAGGCGGTGCCGTAGGCGGGCGCGGGGGCGGCGGCCGGGTCCAGGACGTCGTACGGCTCGGGCGGCGGGGGCAGCAGGGGGCTGGTCACGGTGCGGTGCGGTCCGGCCTCAGGCGCTCTGGGCGATGGTGGCGTCGGACAGGGCGCGGGCGAAGAGCAGCGCCTGCGCGACCGTCTCCGGGCCGTCGCCGGCCTCGCTGACCCGCAGCGACAGGTCGTCGGCGGTGGACGAGCCGGTGTAGCCGTGGTCGGCCTCGCAGCCCGGGTCGGAGCAGCCGGCGGGCTCCAGGTCGATGCGCTGGACGGCGCCCCAGCCGATGGTGAGCACGACCTCGCGGGGCAGCGTGCCGGGGGTGTACGTCTCCGGGTTGGCCACGACGCGGCTGAGCACCACCGAGGAGATCCGGTCCAGGCGCACGCTCTCGGTGGAGGTGGTCGCGTACGGCACCGGGGAGGTGTCGTCGGCGGCCTGCTCGTCGGTGTGGCTGACGATGAACCGGGTGGCGGTGAGCACCAGCACGGTCACGTGGCGCCGGACCTCGTTGGCGTCGAAGGTGGTCTCCTGGTGGACCAGGTACGAGCTCATCGGCTCGGTGCCCACCGCCGACTCCACGGCCTCGGAGACGAGCGCGGGGTAGTAGCCGCTGCGCTCGATCGCGGCGCGCAGGCCCTGCGTGGTGGTCGTGCCGGTCTTCGCCATGTCTCCATCCTGGCATGCCCGGGGGCGCATCCGGGCCGCGCGGGCGTGGCGCGGCCCGGGGGGTCCGGGCTCTTCGGGGGCTGCGGGCCTCTGACGGGCGCCGCCCAGGAAGGTTACAGGGTGCTCATGCTGCGCGGCCCCAGATCACTGCGGGCGGGCAGCGGCGCGACCCGCACCCGGGCGGAGAGGACGGTGAGGCCGCGGGGCGCCACGACGACGGGCTCCAGCTCGACGGAGGCCACCTCCGGCAGGTCGTCGACCAGGCGGGAGACGCGCAGCAGCAGCTCCTCCAGGGCGCCGGTGTCGACCGGGTCGGCACCGCGCCAGCCGAAGAGGAGCGGGGCCGCACGGACCTCCCGGACCAGTTCGGCGGCGTCCCGGTCGGTGGCGGGCAGCAGCCGGTGGGCGACGTCGCCGAGCAGCTCGGCCGGGGCGCCGGAGAGGCCGAAGGAGAGGATGGCGCCCACGGCGGGGTCGACGGCGGCGGCGACCACGGTGTCCACACCGCGCGCCGCCATGGGCTGGACCACCAGCTGCGCCTGGGCGGCGCCGCCGAGCAGTTCGGCCATCTCCCGGTGGGCGCGGCGCAGCTCCGCCTCACCGGTGAGGTCCAGGCGGACGCTGCCCAGGTCGGGGCGGTGGCGCAGGTGCCCGGCGGTGGCCTTGAGCGCGACGGGGTAGCCCAGCTCGGCGGCGGCGCGGGCGGCGGCGTGCTCGTCGGGGGCGGGCAGGGCGCGGACGACGTCGATGCCGTAGTCGGCGAGCAGGGCGGCGGCCGCCGCGTCGTCCAGGGTGATGCGGGCGCCGGACCGGGTGCGGGCCGCGGCGGCGGTGCGGGTCGCCAGGGCGGCGTCGACCCGGGCGCGGGCGGCGGCCTCGTGGATCCGGTCCAGTTCGGGGACGCGGGCGGAGGTCTCGGCGGCGACCGCGGCGCGGCGCCAGGCGGCGTGGCGCACGGCGTGGGCCAGGGCCCGCACGGCCCGTTCGGGGGCCGGGTAGGCGGGGACGGTGCCGGGGAGCAGGACGCCTGCGGCGTCCTCGCGGCGCAGCCGCACGGGGAGGTCGGCGAGGGCCAGGTGGGCGAGGAGCAGGGGCTTGCCCGCGGCGGCGGCCCGGCCGGCGGCCTCGGTGAGGGCCTCCGCGATCGCGGGGGCGTCGGAGGTGAGGGCCGGGTCGCCGGCGGTGGAGCCGAAGAGGGTGGAGCCGGGGAAGCCGGGGGTGCCGATGGGCGGGATCGCCACGGTGATCACCGCGTCGACGGCCGGGTCGTCGAGGGCGGTGGCCAGGGCGATGCGGAAGTGGTCGCCGGTGGCGGCGGTGGTCAGGTCGACGGGGGTGCGCGGGCGCAGCCCGGCGCTGAGGCAGGCGTCGTGGGTGAGCAGGCCGAGGGAGTCGGAGTTGCCGACGATGGCGATCCGGTCGCCGGGCGGCAGCGGCTGGTGGGCGAGGAGCTCGGCCGTGTCGAACATCTCGGTGATGGTGTCCACCCGGACCACGCCAGCCTGCTGGAAGAGGGTGTCGACGGTGGCGTCGCGCAGCGCGGAGGCGGTGGCGGGCACCGCGTGCCCGGGCGGGACGCTGCCGGTGTGGCGGCCGCCCTTGACCACCACGACGGGCTTGGAGGCGGCGATCCGGCGGGCGATGCGGGTGAACTTGCGGGGGTTGCCGAAGGACTCCAGGTAGAGCAGGACGATCCGGGTCGCCGGGTCCTCCTCCCAGTACTGGAGCAGGTCGTTGCCGGAGACGTCGGCGCGGTTGCCGACGGAGGCGAAGCTGGAGACGCCGAGGCCGCGGCGGTGGGCGCTCTCCAGGAGGGCCGCGCCGATGGCGCCCGACTGGCTGAACAGGCCGAGGCCGCCCGCCCGCGGCAGCATCGGGGAGAGGGAGGCGTTGAGGGGCGCCTCGGGCGCGGTGCTGATCAGGCCGAAGGCGTTGGGTCCGACGACGCGCATGCCCGCGGCCCGGGCCTGGCGGACCAGCGCCCGCTGGCGCTCGCGGCCCTCGGGGCCGGTCTCGGCGTAGCCGGCGGTGACGACGACCAGGCCCTGCACGCCGTGGGCGCCGCAGTCGGCGACGGTGTCCGGCACGGCGGCGGCGGGGACCGCGACCACGGCCAGGTCGACCGGGCCGGGGATGTCGCGCACCGAGCGGTGGACGGGGACGCCGTCGAGCTCGGTGCCGGGCGGGGCGGCGCTGTTCACGGCGTACACCGGGCCCGGGAAGCCGGAGGCGAGCAGGTCGCGCAGCAGGGTGCGGCCGACGGCGGCGGGGTTGCGGGAGGCGCCGAGGACGGCGACCGAGCGGGGGGAGAGCAGCCGCTGCACGGACCGGGCCTCGGCGCGGTGCTCGCGGGCGCGCATCACGGCGAGGGACTGCGCGGTGGGTTCGAGGTCGAACTCCAGGTGGACGACGCCGTCGGCGAAGCTCCGCCGCTGGGTGTAGCCGGCGTCGGTGAACACCTTGATCATCTTGCGGTTCTCGGGCAGGACCTCGGCGGCGAAGCGCCGGATGCCGCGCTCCCGGGCGACGGCGGCGATGTGCTCCAGCAGCGCGGAGGCCACGCCGCGGCCCTGGTGGGCGTCCTGCACCAGGAAGGCGACCTCGGCCTCCGCGGCGCCCGTCGAGGCGTCCGCGGGGCGGCCGTCGGCGTCGATGCGGTCGTAGCGGACGGTGGCGATGAACCGGTCGCGCACCACGGCCGCCAGGCCGACCCTGTTGACGTAGTCGTGGTGGGTGAAGCGGCGCACGTCGCGGTCGGAGAGGCGCGGGTAGGGGGCAAAGAAGCGGAAGTACTTGGACTGGTCGGAGACCTCGCCGTAGAACTCCACCAGCCGCTCGGCGTCGTCGGGCGTGATCGGCCGGATGCGGGCCGTACCGCCGTCGCGCAGCAGGACGTCGGCCTCCCAGTGCCGGGGGTAGGCCCGTTCGGGATCGCCGTGTGCCGGGGTGTCGTCCACCTCGACAGGCTATCCGGGGAGGCGGGCGGAGGCAGGCGGCGGCGGGCCGCGGGAACCGGGGCGGGCCGTCCGCCGCCGGGCGGCGGACCGGCCGGGCGGGGCCCGGCGTGCCAGACTGGTGCGGCCAGCGAGGCTTCCACGGAGGGCAGCACCATGGCCGAGCGCCGCGTGACCGTCGGATGGGCCGAGGGCCTGCACGCCCGCCCCGCCTCGATCCTCGTCCGGGCGGCCACCGCGGTCGGCGTGCCGGTGGCCATCGGCCTCCCCGGCGCGCCGCCGGTCAACGCCGCCTCCGTGCTCGGCGTGCTGGCCCTCGGCGCCGGCGCCGGGGACGAGGTCGTCCTCTCCTCCGACGCGGACGGCGCCGGCCCGGCCCTGGACCGCCTCGCCCGCCTGGTGCGGGACGGGCTGGACGAACTGCCGCAGGGCTGAGCCGGGCGGCGGCGGACCGCCGCGCCCCGGTGCGGACGGAGGTCCCGGCACCGGGGCGGCCCCCGCCGCCGGCGCGTCAGCCCTTGACGCAGACCACCTGCTTGAGCTGCGCCACGACCTCGACGAGGTCGCGCTGCTGCTCGATGACCTTCTCGATCGGCTTGTACGCGCCGGGGATCTCGTCGACCACGCCGCTGTCCTTGCGGCACTCCACCCCCCTGGTCTGGTCCTCCAGGTCCCGGGTGGTGAAGCGCTTCTTGGCGGCGGTGCGGCTCATCCTCCGGCCGGCGCCGTGCGAGGCCGAGTTGAAGGCGGCGGTGTTGCCGAGCCCGCGGACGATGTACGAACCGGTGCCCATCGAACCGGGGATGATCCCGTACTCGCCGGAGCCGGCCCGGATGGCGCCCTTGCGGGTGACGAGCAGGTCCTCCCCGTCGTACCGCTCCTCCGAGACGTAGTTGTGGTGGCAGGAGATCACCTGGTCGAAGGAGACCTTCGCCCGGCGGAACTCCCGGCGCACGACGTCCTGGAGGAGCGCCATCATGATCGCCCGGTTGTGCTTCGCGTACTCCTGCGCCCAGAAGAGGTCCCGGCGGTAGGCCGCCATCTGCGGGGTGTCCGCGACGAACACCGCGAGGTCGCGGTCGGCCAGGCCCTGGTTGTGCGGCAGCGAGCGGGCGACGCCGATGTGGTGGTCGGCCAGCTCCTTGCCGATGTTGCGCGACCCGGAGTGCAGCATCAGCCACACCGAGCCCTCGGTGTCCAGGCAGACCTCGACGAAGTGGTTGCCGCCGCCCAGGGACCCCATCTGGGCCAGCGCGCGCTCCCGGCGGAAGCGGACCGCCTCGGCGAGGCCGTCGAAGCGCTCCCAGAAGCCGTCCCAGCCGGCCGTCGGCAGGCCGTGCAGGCGGCCCGGGTCGACCGGGTCGGCGTGCGCCTGGCGGCCGACCGGGATCGCCCCCTCGATGCGCGAACGCAGCCGGGAGAGGTCGTCGGGCAGGTCGCGGGCGGTGAGCGAGGTCTTCACCGCGCTCATCCCGCAGCCGATGTCGACGCCGACCGCGGCCGGGCAGACGGCGTCCTTCATGGCGATGACGGAGCCGACCGTCGCCCCCTTGCCCAGGTGGACGTCGGGCATGACGGCGAGTCCGCTGATCCAGGGCAGCGAGGAGATGTTGCGCAGCTGCTGCATGGCCTGGCCCTCGACGGTGGCCGGGTCGGTCCACATGCGGATCGGCACCCGGACGCCGGGAACCTCGGTGTACGACATGGCTGGGACGACCTCCAAGGTCGGTATGCCCCCTCTGGCGGGAGCGGACGGGAGTCGCCACGCGTGCGTCCGGCGTGGCCCGGGAAGTCTGCGCACCCCGGGTCCGCCTCCCGAACCTCCCCGGAGGGAGGCTCCCCCGTGGGAGGCGGGCCCGGGCGCTGCGGGGCGCGCGCCCCTCCTACCGGGGGGCGCGCACCGGATTCGGCGCGGTGCGGCGGAGCCGCGGGGAGCGGCGGGTGCCGCTGCACCCGCTGCGTGGCTCGACCCGCATGGTTTCCGCCTCCCTCCGCCGAACGGGGGACCGGCTCGGTGCCGTCCCCTGGCCCGTGTGCCGGGCGCGGACCCATCTACCCACGGCGGCGGGGAGGGCCGCAACGGGATTTCCGGTGCGCCGGGCACGGGCGGCCGGCGCGCGGTCCGGGCCGGGATCGGGGCCGGTGCGAGAGCCCGGGCGAGGCCGGTGCGAGAGCCGGGGGCTGGGCCGGGGGCTGGGCCGGGCAGCAGAAGGCCCGGCCCCGGCGGGGACGCCGCCGGGGCCGGGCCTCCCGGTCGGGGTCAGCGGACGACGGTGACCTCGCCGATGCCCAGCTCGCCGACCGGTCCGGCGATCTGCGAGGCGTCGCCGACCAGCACGGTGACCAGCCGGTCCGGCGGGAAGGCCGCGACGACGGCGGCGGTGGCCTCGGCGGTGCCGGTGTCGGCGAGCCGCCGGTAGACCTGGGCCTGGAAGTCGTCGGGCAGGCCCTGCTCGACCTGGTCGGCGAGGGTGCCGGCGACCGCGGCGGAGGTCTCGTACCTCAGCGGCGCCACCCCCACGAGGTTCTGCACGGCGACGTCCCGCTCGGCGTCGGTGAGTCCCTCGGCGGCCAGGGTGCGCAGCACGGTCCAGGCGTCGGCGAGCGCCGGCGCGGTGGAGGGGGTGTCCACCGAGCCGGTGATGGCCAGCAGGACGCGGCCGGAGCCGTCGGGCGCGGAGCGCAGCGGCTGGCTGAGGGCGCGCACGCCGTAGGTGTAGCCCTTCTCCTCGCGCAGCACCTTGTCCAGGCGGGAGGTGAGGGTGCCGCCGAGGCAGTAGGTGCCGAGGACCTGGGCCGCCCAGACGTCGTCGTGGCGGTCGGGGCCGACACGGCCGATGAGCAGCTGGGTCTGCACCGAGCCCGGCCGGTCGACGACGATCACGCGGGCGGCGTCGTCGGCGGTGACGGGGGCGGAGGTGCTGGGCTCGGCCTTGTCGCCGGTCCAGGCGCCGAGGGTGCGGTCGAGGACGCCGGGCAGGTCGACCCCGTCGAGGTCGCCGACGACGACCGCGGTGGCGGTGGCCGGGCGGACGTGGGCGGCGTAGAAGGCCTGCACGGCGGCGCGGTCGATGCCGAGGACGGTCTCGGCGGAGCCGGCGCGGGGGCGGGAGAGCCGGTCGGCGCCGTCGAAGAGCTCCCCGTACAGGGCGAGGGCGGCGCGGCGGGCCGGGTTGGCGAGCTCGTGGACGATCTCGTCGAGGCGGTTGGCGACGAGCCGCTCGATCTCGTGCTCCGGCAGCGCCGGGGCGCGCAGCGCGTCGGCGAGGAGGGTGAGGCCGCGCTCCAGGCGGGAGGCCGGGACCTCCAGGGAGACCCGGACGCAGGGATGGTCGGCGTGGGCGTCCATGGTGGCGCCGGCCCGCTCCAGCTCGCCCGCGAAATCCTCGGCGGTGAGGGTGTCCGTGCCCTGGTTGAGGGCGCGGGCGAGGATCGTCGCCACACCGTCCAGGCCCGCGGGCTCGGCGGCGAGCGGGGCGTCGAGGAGCACCTCGACGGCGATGAGCTCCTGGCCGGGGCGGTGGCAGTGCAGGACGGTGAGGCCGTTGTCCAGGGTGGTCCGCTCGGGGGCGGGGAACGCCCACGGCGTGGGGGTGCCCGCCTGCGGGCGGGGGTGGAAGGTCATGGCGGGCTCGATGCCGGTCATGCGGCGCCTCCCTCGGTGGCGTCGTCGGAGGCTGCGGGGGCGGCGGGGGCCTCGGCGTCCCCGGCCGCGGAGATCTCGGAGGCGTCGGGGGTGGCGGGTGCCGGTCCGGCCTCGGGGTGGACCGGCTCGTAGACGAGGACGGACCGGTTGTCGGGCCGCAGCCGGGCCGCGGCCACGGCGCGGACCTCGTCCGCGGTGACCTCCATGACCCGGGAGAGGGCGGTGTTCACCAGGCCGGGGTCGCCGAAGAGGACGGCGTACCGGCACAGCTCGTCGGCGCGGCCGGAGACGGTCTGCAGCCGGTCCAGCCACTCGCGCTCGATCTGGGCCTGGGCGCGCTCCAGCTCCTCGGGGGTGGGGCCCTCGGCGGCGAAGCGGGCCAGCTCCTCGTCGACGGCGGCCTCGACGGCCTCGACGGTGGCGTCGCCGGAGGTCTTGACGTCCAGCCAGCCCAGGGAAGGGGCGCCGGACAGGCGCAGCAGGCCGAAGCCGGCGGCGACGGCGAGCCGGTCGCGGCGCACCAGCCGGTTGTACAGGCGGCTGGACTCGCCGGAGCCGAGGACGGTGAGCGCCAGGTCGGCGGCGTCGGCCTCGCGGGTGCCGTCGTGCGGCAGCCGGTAGGCGGCCATGAGCGCCCGGGAGGGGACCTCCTCGCGGACGGTGAGGCGCAGCTCCTCCCCCGCCGTGTCCGGCAGCGAGCCGTCGCGCGGGGCGGGCTTGCCGTCGTGGGCGGGGATGCTGCCGAAGTACTTCTCGACCCAGCGCAGGGTCTCCTCGGGGTCGATGTCGCCGACCACGGAGAGCACCGCGTTGTTGGGCGCGTAGTAGGTGGAGAAGAAGGCGCGGGCGTCGTCGAGGGTGGCGGCGTCCAGGTCGGCCATGGAGCCGATCGGCGTGTGGTGGTAGGGGTGGCCCTCGGGGAAGGACATCGCGGTGAGCTTCTCGAAGGCGGTGCCGTAGGGCACGTTGTCGTACCGCTGGCGGCGCTCGTTCTTCACCACGTCGCGCTGGTTGTCCAGGCTCTGCTGGTCGAGGGCGGCGAGGAGCGACCCCATGCGGTCGGCCTCCAGCCAGAGGGCGAGCTCCAGCTGGTGGGCGGGCATGGTCTCGAAGTAGTTGGTCCGCTCGAAGCTGGTGGTGCCGTTGAGGGAGCCGCCGGCGCCCTGGACGAGCTCGAAGTGGCCGTTGCCGGGGACATTGGCGGAGCCCTGGAACATCAGGTGCTCGAAGAGGTGGGCGAGGCCGGTGCGGCCCTGCACCTCGTGGCGCGAGCCGACGTCGTACCAGAGGCACACGGCGGCGACCGGCGTGAGGTGGTCCTCGGAGAGCACCACGCGCAGGCCGTTGGCCAGGCGGTGCTCGGTGATGGCGAGGCCTCCGGAGGAGGCGGGGGCCGGGTTGGCCATGCTCGTCGGGTCCTTCCCGTCGCTGCTCGGTGGTGGTTCCTGCTCGCGGGCGGGGGCGCTGCGCCCTCGTGGTGCCCCATTGTGGTGCAACGGACGGGACGCCCGGAGGTGCCCGCGCGGGCGGGGTGTTCGCCGCGGGCGGACACCGGGCCCGGGGCCGGGGGCCGCGGGGCGGTGGGCGGGGGCCGCGGGGCGGTGGGCGGGGGTGTCGGCGGGAGGGGCCACAATAGGGGTCCCGCCGTGCCCGCCGCGGCGACGATCGACGCTGAACACGCAAAGGAGCCCGCCCGCGATGGCCCGCCGCAGTTCGCCTACCCCGCCGCCCGGCGACTTCGAGGAGCGGATCCTCGACGTCGACGTCGTGGACGAGATGCAGGGCTCCTTCCTGGAGTACGCCTACTCCGTCATCTACTCCCGGGCGCTGCCCGACGCGCGCGACGGCCTGAAGCCGGTGCACCGCCGGATCGTGTACCAGGCCAACGAGATGGGCCTGCGGCCGGAGCGCAGCCACGTGAAGTCGGCCCGCGTGGTCGGCGAGGTGATGGGCCGGCTGCACCCGCACGGCGACGCGGCGATCTACGACACGCTGGTGCGCCTCGCACAGCCGTTCTCGATGCGGCTGCCGCTGATCGACGGCCACGGCAACTTCGGCTCGCTGGGCAACGACGACCCGCCGGCCGCGATGCGGTACACCGAGTCGAGGCTGACCGCCGCCGCGATGGCGATGGTGGAGTCGATCGACGAGGACACCGTCGACTTCGGCCCCAACTACGACGGCAGCGAGCGGGAGCCGGTCGTGCTGCCGGCCGCCTTCCCGAACCTGCTGGTCAACGGCGCCTCGGGCATCGCGGTCGGCATGGCGACCAACATGCCGCCGCACAACCTCTCCGAGGTGGTCGCCGCCGCCCGCCACCTGATCAAGCACCCGGGCGCCGACCTCGACACCCTGATGCGGTTCGTCCCCGGACCGGACCTGCCCACCGGCGGCCGGATCGTCGGCCTGTCGGGCATCCGCGACGCCTACGAGTCGGGGCGCGGCACCTTCAAGATCCGGGCGACCGCGACGGTGGAGAACGTCACCGCGCGGCGCAAGGGGATCGTGGTCACCGAGCTGCCGTACAACGTCGGCCCGGAGAAGGTGATCTCCAAGATCAAGGACCTGGTCGGCTCGAAGAAGCTCCAGGGCATCGCCGACGTCAAGGACCTCACCGACCGCGAGCACGGGCTGCGGCTGGTGATCGAGGTCAAGAACGGCTTCGTGCCCGAGGCCGTGCTGGAGCAGCTGTACAAGCTGACGCCGATGGAGGAGTCCTTCGGCATCAACAACGTGGCGCTGGTCGACGGCCAGCCGCTGACCCTGGGCCTGAAGGAGCTGCTGGAGGTCTACGTCGACCACCGCTTCGAGGTGGTCCGGCGGCGCAGCGAGTTCCGGCGCGGCAAGCGGCAGGACCGGCTGCACCTGGTCGAGGGCCTGCTGGTCGCCCTCGTCGACATCGACGAGGTCATCGCCGTCATCCGGGCCAGCGAGAACGCCGCGCAGGCCAAGGAGCGCCTGATGGAGCGCTTCTCGCTCTCCGAGGTGCAGACCGCCTACATCCTGGACACCCCGCTGCGGCGGCTCACCCGGTTCGACCGGATCGAGCTGGAGGCGGAGAAGGAGCGGCTGCAGCGGGAGATCCAGGAGCTGACCGCGATCCTGGAGTCGGACGCCAAGCTGCGCAGCGTCGTCTCCAACGAACTGGCCGCCGTGGCCAAGCAGTTCGGCACCGAGCGGCGGACGGTGCTGCTGGAGGCCGGCGCGGTGCCGGCCCCGGCGTCCGTGCCGCTGCAGGTCGCCGACGACCCCTGCCGGGTGCTGCTCTCCTCCACCGGCCTGCTGGCCCGCACGGCGGACGGCGAGCCGATGGAGCCCGCGGAGCGGCGGGCCCGGCACGACGTGGTCGTCTCGGCGGTGCCCGCCACCGCCCGCGGCGACGTCGGCGCGGTCACCTCCGCCGGGCGCGTGCTGCGGCTGAGCGTCATCGACCTGCCGGCGCTGCCGCCGAGCTCCACCGCGCCGAGCCTGGCGGGCGGCGCCGCGGTCGGCGAGTTCCTCGAGCTGGCGGCGGGCGAGCGGGTGCTGGCGCTGACCACCCTGGACGAGTCCTCGCCGGGCCTGGCGCTCGGCACCCTGCAGGGCGTGGTCAAGCGGGTCGTGCCGGACTGGCCCGCCAACAAGGACGAGTTCGAGGTGATCGGCCTCCGGGAGGGCGACAGCGTCGTCGGCGCGGTGGAGCTGCGCACCGGCGAGGAGGACCTGGTCTTCATCACCTCCGACGCCCAGCTGCTGCGGTACCCCGCGGGGCAGGTGCGGCCGCAGGGCCGGCCGGCGGGCGGCATGGCCGGTGTGAAGCTGGCCGAGGGCTCCCGGGTGCTCTCCTTCACCGCGGTGGACCCGGCGGCGGACGCGGTGGTGCTCTCCGTCGCGACGGCCTCCGGGACGCTGGACGGCGGCACCCAGACCACGTGGAAGCTCACCCCCTTCGAGCAGTACCCGCGGAAGGGGCGCGCCACCGGCGGCGTCCGCTGCCAGCGGTTCCTGCGCGGGGAGGACGCCCTCGCCTTCGCCTGGGCGGGCGCGGCCCCGGCCCGCGCCGCCACGGCGGCGGGCGCCCCGGTCGACCTGCCGGAGCGGGACCCGCGCCGCGACGGCTCGGGCACGCCGGTCGAGAAGCAGGTCGCGGCGGTCGCCGGGCCGGTCTGACCGGAAGCGGCGCATACGGCGCCCCGGGCCCCGGCGGCGGGAACACCGCCGGGGCGCGGGGCGCGGACGGCGCACGCGGCCGCACCGTGCGGCCCGCCCCGCGCAGGGGCGGGACCGGACGCGCGCAGGGCCGCCGGTCGCGGGCGGGAGGGGCGCCGGCAGCGGGAAGCCCGGGGCGCCCGGACGGCGCACCGCGGGGCGCACGCGGACGGCGGCCGGGCCCCGGTCGGCGGTGCGGACGTAGGGTGACGCGGGTGAGCACCTGTGCGACCCTCTCCGCCGAACTGTCCGAGCCGCTGGCCGGGACCGCCGCCACCGCCGCCACCTGGCTCCTGCTGGAGCAGCACGGCCCGTGGGGCGCCAAGGCGCTCACGCAGAGCCATCTGGACCCCGAGGTCGGCCGGGCACTCGACCGGGCCGCCGACGGGACCGGGGTGCGGGTGGCACTGATGCGCCGGCCCGGGCGGCACGCCGACCGCCGCACCGGCGGGCGGCACGAGGTGGTCGTCGCCCACACCGCGCCGGGCGCGTCCTGGGTGCGGCGGGAGGCCGTCGCGGACCCGGGCGACCTGCTGGGCCTGGACTTCGCCGCACTGGGCGCCGGCAGCCACGGCGGCCTGGGCCGCGCGCACGGCGGCGACCCGCTGGCCCTGGTGTGCACCAACGGCCGCCGCGACCGCTGCTGCGCCCTGCTGGGCCGTCCCCTCGCGGCGGAGCTGGCCGCGTCCGGCCACGGCGAGGTGTGGGAGGTCACCCACCTGGGCGGGCACCGCTTCTCCCCCACCATGCTGGTGCTTCCCCACGGGTACGCCTACGGCCGGCTGGACGCCGCCTCCGCCAAGGAGGTTCTGGCGGCGACGGCCGAGGGCCGCACGGCCGTCGAGCGGTGCCGCGGGCGCTCCTGCTGGGACCGTCCCGGCCAGGCCGCCGAACTGGCGGTGCGCAGGCTGGCGGGCGAGGACCGCGCCGAGGTCCTCGCCGTGGAGCAGCACGAGGAGGCCCCGGGGCTGTGGCGGGTACGCGTCCGGCACGCCGACGGCCGGGCCTGGGACGTCGGGGTCGTCCGGGGCGTGTCCGAACCGCCCCGGCCCGAGAGCTGCGGCAAGGCCGCCGGCACTCCGGCCCGGATGGTCGTGCGGACCGTCGCCGCCGTCGCCGTGGCGGACGGCCCGGAGCGGGGACGGCGCTGAGGGCGAGGGCCCGGGACGCGGTCCGGGGCGCGGACGGCCCCCGGCGCCCCCGTCCGCCGTCCGGGCGGCGGGGGCGCCGGGGGGCCGCCGCGGGTCGGCCGCGGGTCAGCCCGCCGCGGCGGCCTTCTCCACGAACTCGGTGGTGTAGGTCCTGCCGAGGTCGATCTGCCTGCCCTTCACCTCCGGGTTGAAGGAGGAGAGGACGTCGAGGACGGTCTTCGGGCCGTCCGCCGGCATCACGCCGTCCTTGGTGAACATCGGCAGGCTGGTGCCGATGGACTTCGCGTACAGCTCCTGGCCGCCCTGCGCGTAGTCGGCGGGCATCTTCGCGGCGATCTCCGCGGGGGTGTGGGAGGACATCCACGCCAGGGTCCTGACGAAGGCGTTCGCCAGCTTCTGGGTGGTGTCCTTGTGCCCGTTCACCCAGTCCGTGGCCATGTAGAGCGACGAGGACGGGTAGAGGCCGCCGAGGGCCGCCCTGGAGCCCTCGGGGGTGCGCATGTCGTACAGCACCTTGCCCAGGCCCTTGTCGAGGACGTTGGCGACCGTCGGGTCGGTCGTCATGCCGCCGTCGATGCTGCCCTGCTGGAGGGCGGCGATGAAGGTCTGTCCGGCGCCGACGGCGACCGGGTTGAAGTCGCCGGCCCCGACGCCGTGCTTGACGGCGAGGTACTTGGTGAGGAAGTCGGTGGAGGAGCCGAGGCCGGTGATGCCGAGCTTGCGGCCCTTGAAGCCGGAGGCGGACGTGACCGACCCGGCGGCCTTGGCGGAGACCAGCTCCACCTCCCCGGGGGCCTGGGCGAACTGCACCACGGACTCCACCGACTTGCCCTTGGCCTGCAGGTCGATGGTGTGGTCGTAGAAGCCGACGGCGCCCTGGACGTCGCCCGCGAGCAGCGCGGTGGTGGCGTTGACGCCGGCCGGCTCGGTCATCAGCTCGACGTCGACGCCCTCGGCCCGGAAGTAGCCGAGGCGCTGGGTGAGCATCGCGGGCAGGTAGATGACCTTGTCGAGGCCGCCTTCGCCGAGGGCTGGACCACCAAGGAGGCGCCGGCGCACCGCCCGCGCGGGCTGGGGCTGGCGCTGGTGCGGCGGCTGGCGGAGCGCTCCGGGGGACGGGTCGCGGTCGGTACGGGGCCGCTCGGCGGGGCGGAGTTCACGGTCGAGCTGCCGGAGGCCCTGCACCGGCGGTCCGCCGGGGCACCGCCGGCCGGCACGGCGGGGCCGGGGGCCGCGGCGGCGGTCTGCGGGGCGCAGGCGGCCGGTGCGGCGGCGCCGGGGGCCGCGGCGGAGACGGCCGGCGCAGCGGGGGCGGCGCGGTGATCGACGTCCTGGTGGTGGACGACGACTTCCGGGTCGCCGACGTCCACGCCGCCTACGTGGCGAAGGTGCCCGGCTTCCGGGTGGTGGCCAAGGCCCACAGCGCGGGCGAGGCGCTCGCCGTGCTGGGACGCCTGCCGGTGGACCTGGTGCTGCTCGACCACTACCTGCCGGACGGGACCGGCCTGTCGCTGGTGCGGCGGATGCGGGAGCAGAGGCTGCACGGCGACATGGTGATGGTGACCGCCGCCCGGGACGTGTCCACGGTGCACGAGGCCATGCAGCACGGAGCGCTGCAGTACCTGGTGAAGCCGTTCACCTTCGCCGGGCTGCGGGAGAAGCTCGTCGCCTACGCCGAGCTGCGCCGCGCCCTGGCCGGCGGGGAGCGGGAGGCCGGACAGGAGGAGGTGGACCGGCTCTACGGCGCGCTCCGGCGCGCGGGAGGCCCCTCGGCGACCCTCCCCAAGGGCCACTCGGCCCCGACGGCGCACCTGGTGCTGCGGATGCTGCGGGAGGCGGGCCGGCCGGTGTCCGCGCAGGAGGTGGCGGAGGCGACCGGCCTCAGCCGCTCCACCGCACAGCGCTACCTGCGGCAGCTGGAGCGCGACGGGCGGCTGCGGCTGACGCTGCGCTAGGGCGACACCGGCCACCCCGAGCACCGGTACGGGCTGGCCGACGGGCGGCGGTGACGGGACGGGCGGGCCGGACGGGGCAGCCGCCGGGCCGGACGGCCGGGGGTGCCGGCCCCGGGGGCGGCACGGCCCCGCGGGGACGCGGCGGGATCAGACCGCCCCGGCCCCCGTGAGGGAGCGGACCTCCAGTTCGGCGTAGCGGTCGGGATCGGCGGGGGTGCGGGAGGTGACGGTGCCGAGCCATCCGGCCAGGAAGCCGAGCGGGATGGAGACCACACCCGGGTTCTCCAGCGGGAAACAGTGGAAGTCGACGGCGGTGACGAGGGCGTCCGGCCCGCCGGAGACGACCGGGGAGAAGACCACCAGGAGGACCGCGGGGAGCAGTCCGCCGTAGACGGCCCAGACCGCGCCGCGGCTCGTGAAGCGGCGCCAGAAGAGGGTGTAGAGCAGGGTGGGGAGGTTGGCGGAGGCCGCCACGGCGAAGGCGAGCCCGACCAGGAAGGCGACGTTCTGCCGCTGCGCGGAGAGGCTCAGGGCGATCGCGAGGGCGCCGACCACCACGGCGGCGAGCCGCGCCACGGACACCTCCTGACGCTCGGTCACCTGCTTTCCGTCCGGTCGGCGCAGGGCGCGGGCGTAGATGTCGTGGGCGAAGGACGCGGACGAGGCGAGCGTGAGCCCGGCGACCACGGCGAGGATGGTGGCGAAGGCGATCGCGGAGATCACCGCGAAGAGCACGAGCCCGGCGGTGCCGTCCCCGCCGCCGGTCGCCTCCAGCGCGAGCAGCGGCGCGGCGGTGTTCCCCGCCGGGTTGTCGGCGCGCACGGCGGCGGAGCCGACGAGCGCGGCGGCTCCCAGGCCCAGCACGATGGCCATGAGGTAGAAGCAGCCCACCAGGCCGATGGTCCAGACCGTGGAGCGGCGGGCGGCCCGGGCGGTGGGGACGGTGTAGAAGCGGGCCAGGATGTGGGGCAGGCCGGCGGTGCCGAGGACGAGGGCGAGGCCGAGGCTGATGAAGTCCAGGCGGCTGGTGGCGGTGGCGCCGTAGCGGAGGCCGGGCCGGAGGTACGCGTCGCCCGCGCCGCTGCCGCGGGCGGCGGCGCGCATCAGCTCGGCGGGGTCGCCGTGGAACCGGACCAGGACCAGCACCGTGAGCACGGCGGTGCCGCAGAGCAGCAGGACGGCCTTGACGATCTGGATCCAGGTGGTGGCCTTCATGCCGCCGACGGTGACGTACACCACCATCAGGGCGCCCACGCCGACGATGGTCCAACTGCGGGCCGGGCCGTCGCCGGTGCCGAGCAGCAGCGAGACGAGGCTGCCCGCGCCGACCATCTGGGCGACCAGGTAGAGCAGGGTGACGACCAGGCCGGCGCTGCCGCTCGCGGCACGCACCCGGCGCTCCCGCATCCGGACGGCGAGGACGTCGGCGAGCGTGTACCGGCCGCAGTTGCGGACCAGTTCGGCGACCAGCATCAGCACGACGAGCCAGGCGACCAGGAAGCCGATGCTGTAGAGCAGGCCGTCGTAGCCGTAGAGCGCGATGAGCCCGGTGATGCCGAGGAAGGAGGCCGCGGAGAGGTAGTCGCCGGCGAGGGCGAATCCGTTCTGCAGCGGACTGAAGGCACGGCCGCCGACGTAGAAGTCCTCCGCGGCGCGCGTGCGGCGGCCGGCCCACAGGGTGATGGCCAGCGTCACCAGGACGACGCCGGCGAAGAGCGCGGTGGCCAGGCCGTGGTGCTGGGCGGCCGGGCCTGCCGCGAGTACGGTGCGGCCGCTCACCGCAGCCGGTCCTGGGTGTCCCAGCGCAGGCCGAGCGCGGCGCGGTCGCGGGTGGCGCGGGCGTTGCGCCCGTACAGCCAGGTGAGCAGGAAGGTGGAGGCGAACTGGAGCAGCCCCAGCAGCCAGGCCAGGTTGAGCGGGCCGGCGACCTGGCGGCGCATCAGGCCCGGCGCGGTGGTCGCGGCGACGAGGAAGAGCAGGTACCAGAGCAGGAAGAGCACCGACACGGGGAGGACGAAGCCGCGGTAGCCGCGGCGGATCTGCCGGAACGCCTCGCTCTGCTGCACTCCGCGGTACACCTCGGCCGGTGCGGGCCGCCACGCCTCCTCGGCACCGGCCGGGACACCGGCGGGCCGTGTGTCCGGGCCCTGCACGTCGACGCCCTCCACGTCGACGTCCTGCACAGCGGCGTGCCGCACGTCGGCGTGCCCCGCCCCGGCGGTCCCGGCCCGGGCCCCGCCCGACGCGGCGGACCGTCGGCCGGGCCCGCCGCCCCGCGGCGCGGCCTGGGCGCCCGGCGGGCCCGCCGGGCCCGCTGGTGCCTGCTGTCTCGACGGAGTGCTCAACGGTCTGCTCCTGGAGTGGGGCGCGCCGCGGACGGCGGACGCGGTGTCCCTCCCAGGGTGGCCGTCCGGGCGTGCCCGCGCCGTCCGCAGCAGGCATCTTCACCCCATCCGGTGAAGGGCCGGTGACGACGGGTCAGGAGCGGCGGGTCAGGAGCGGCGGGAGAGGCCGCGCCGGTGGGCGTAGCCCACCGCCTGGGCGCGGCTGCGCACCCCGCTCGTGGCGACGAGGTTGCTGATGTGCGTCCTCACCGTGGCCACGCCGACGAAGAGCTCCGCCGCGATCTCCGCGACGGAGAGGCCGTCGGCGAGCGGCGCAGGCCAGAGGCGGCGGGCGCGGCGGACCGGCCGGGGCCGGAACTGCCGGACGGGGACCAGGGCCGTCGCCGCGGCGACGGCGAGTCCGGGGACGGTGCTGCCGCTCATCGGACCTCTCCGTGTCGGGTGCTGCGACGCGGACGACGCTACGGGCGGGCGCGGCGGGGCGCCTCGGAGCGGCGGCGGAGGTCCGGGTGGAGAGCGGGAGCGGCGGCCCTCCACCCGCGGGTGGAGGGCCGCCGGCGGCAGCGCGGGCCCGGGCGTCCGGACGCCACGGCCGCCCCGGGCGGTCAGGCGTACCGGGGGGTCAGGCGTCCCGGGCGGTCAGGTGTCTCAGGCGTCGATGCGGGAGCGGTCCAGGGTGGCGGCGGAGTCCACGATGAACTCCTTGCGGGGGGCGACGTCGTTGCCCATCAGCAGGTCGAAGACCCGCTCCGCGGCCTCCAGGTCGCCGAGGTTGATCCGGCGCAGCGTGCGGTGGCGCGGGTCCAGGGTGGTCTCCGCGAGCTGGTCGGCGTCCATCTCGCCGAGGCCCTTGTACCGCTGGACGGGCTCCTTCCACCGCTTGCCCTTGCGCTGCAGCTCCAGGAGCAGGGAGCGCAGTTCGCTGTCGGAGTAGGTGTAGAGGTACTTCTCCTGGCCGCGGCCGGGGTTGGTGAGCTCGATCCGGTGCAGCGGGGGGACGGCGGCGAAGACCCGGCCGGCCTCGACCATGGGCCGCATGTAGCGCTGGAAGAGGGTCAGCAGCAGGCAGCGGATGTGCGCGCCGTCGACGTCGGCGTCCGCCAGCAGGACGATCTTGCCGTAGCGGGCCTGGTCGATGTCGAAGGTCCGGCCCGAGCCCGCCCCTATCACCTGGATGATCGAGGCGCACTCGGCGTTCTTGAGCATGTCCGCCACGGACGCCTTCTGGACGTTCAGGATCTTGCCGCGGATCGGCAGCAGCGCCTGGAACTCGGAGTTGCGGGCGAGCTTGGCGGTGCCGAGCGCCGAGTCGCCCTCGACGATGAAGAGCTCGCTGCGCTCCACGTCGTCGCTGCGGCAGTCGGCGAGCTTGGCGGGCAGCGACGAGGTCTCCAGCGCGGTCTTGCGGCGCTGGGCCTCCTTGTGCTGGCGGGCCGCGACGCGGGTCCGGGCGGCGGCGACCACCTTCTCCATCACGGAGCGGGCCTGCTGCTTGTCGTCCCGCCTGGTGGAGGTGAGGAAGGCCTTGAGCTCCTTGGCGACCACCGCGGCGACGATGCGGGAGGCCGCCGAGGTGCCCAGGACCTCCTTGGTCTGGCCCTCGAACTGGGGCTCGGCAAGGCGCACGGTGACCACGGCGGTGAGGCCCTCGGTGGCGTCGTCCTTGGTGACGTCGTCCTCGGCGACGCGCAGCAGCTTCGCGGAGCGCAGCACCTCGTTGAGGGTGCGGGTGAGGGCGCGCTCGAAGCCGGCGACGTGGGTGCCGCCCTTGGGGGTGGCGATGATGTTGACGAAGGAGCGCAGGGTGGTGTCGTAGCCGGTGCCCCAGCGCAGCGCGATGTCGACGCCGAGGTCGCGGGTGACCTCGGTGGGGGTCATGTGGCCGCGGTCGTCGAGGACGGGGACGGTCTCCTTGAAGGTGCCGGCACCGGTGAGGCGGAGCACGTCGCTGACGGCCTTGTCGGGCGCGAGGAACTCGCAGAACTCGCCGATGCCGCCGTCGTAGTGGAAGACCTGCTCGTCGACGGTGTCCGTGTCGAGGAGCCGCTCGTCGCGGACGACGATGGTCAGGCCGGGGACGAGGAATGCGGTCTGGCGGGCGCGGTTGTGCAGGTTCTCCAGCGAGAGCCGGGCGTCCTTGAGGAAGATCTGGCGGTCGGCCCAGTAGCGGATGCGGGTCCCCGTGCGGGTGCGGGGCACCTTGCGGACCTTGGCCAGGCCGCTGCCGGGCTCGAAGGGGGCGTCGGGCGAGAGCTCGGTGAAGAGGCCGGGGGTGCCGCGGCGGAAGCTGACCGCGTGCGTGTGGCCGCCGCGGTCGACCTCGACGTCGAGGCGGGCGGAGAGGGCGTTGACGACCGAGGCGCCGACGCCGTGCAGGCCGCCGGAGGCCGCGTAGGAGCCGCCGCCGAACTTGCCGCCGGCGTGGAGCTTGGTCATGACGACCTCGACGCCGGACAGGCCGGTCTTGGGCTCGACGTCGACCGGGATGCCGCGGCCGTTGTCCCGGACCTCGACGGAGCCGTCCTCGTGGAGCAGGACCTCGATGCGGTCGCAGTGGCCGCCGAGTGCCTCGTCGACGGAGTTGTCGATGATCTCCCACAGGCAGTGCATCAGGCCGCGGCTGTCGGTCGAGCCGATGTACATGCCGGGCCGCTTGCGGACGGCTTCGAGCCCTTCGAGGACGAGCAGGTGCCGCGCGGTGTAGTTGGAGCCGTCGTCGCCGGCGAGCAGGGCGGTCGGCACGGTCGTTTCGGCGGTCACGCGGTGCTACTCCTCGATCCGTCTGGGTGATGATGCGGCCTTGGCAGGGGTGCGGGGGCTGTACGCGCTGCGCGAACACGGACTTGAGGATGCGTCCGCCCGGAACGCGCCGCAGGGCACCGTCGCGCACCGCCGCCGGGGCCAGCCTAGGGGGGCCGCCCCGCTGAGGTGCAGGCTACCGGTGCGGGGGCGGGGGCTTATGCTCCCACCCGGGTGCGTTCTATGCTACGCGCACCTCGGACAGCAGTTCGATAACACGTTCGAGTGATAGACACGTCACGGGCGCCGGGACGCATGAACCCTCCGCGGCCGGGGCACGTCCTCACCAACACAACGGAATCCCCCAGACGGCAAGCAGGCGAACCGGCGGCGAAGAGGCCGCCACCGTACGCCGCCACCGGTCAGCCGACCGGGACCGGCCCCGATCCGCCCACAGTGATCAGAAGGTTGCAGAAAGAAAAGCTGTGAGCGGGAACGAATTCGGCCTGGTTGGATGTTGACCCTGGTACGACAGCTCGTCGAGCTAGAGAAGAGGCGACGTGACCACTGTTCTGACCCCCGCGAGCCCGCTCACCGCGGCTGACCGTTGCGACCGTTGCGGCGCCCAGGCTTACCTGCGCGTCGTGCTGGCCAGTGGCGGCGAGCTGCTCTTCTGCGCCCACCACGGGCGGAAGTTCGAGCCGGAGCTCAAGAAGATCGCCGTGGAGATACAGGACGAGACCGGTCGACTCTCCGCGACCTCCGCCACGGCCTCCACCGAGGAGCGCTGACACGAGCGACACTCCACCGACGAGCTGAGGCCGGCAGGACCGGCAGCCGGGCGGCGGACCGAGGAGGTCCGCCGCCCGGTTTTCGCATTCCCGGGCATGACGACACCTCACTCGGGGTGAAATGACGCACACTCAGGGTGTGCGGTCGGGATGGAACGCGCCTCAGAGGTGGCCGCGGACCTCGTCGGCGAGCGCGCCCAGGCGGGTGTAGACGCCCGGGTGGCCCGACTCGGCGCAGCCGGTGCCCCAGGAGACGAGCCCCACCAGCTGCCCGTGGACCACGAGGGGGCCGCCGCTGTCCCCCTGGCAGGCGTCGCGCCCTCCGGAGGGCGCCCCCGCGCAGAGCATGGTCGAGCCGTCGAAGCGCCCGTTCGGACCGCCGGGGTAGTCGTCCGCGCACACGGCGTCGTCGAGGACCGTCACCTCCACGGCATGCAGCCGCGCCGCGTAGCGCCCGGCACCTGTCGTGTCGCCCCAGCCGAACACCGTGGCCCCGGTACCCGGCCGGTAGGGGTTCCGGTCGCCCTGCGCCACCAGGGGCAGGGTCGGGCGGCCCTCCTGGGGCTCCGCGAGGGTCACCACGGCGACATCACGCGTGTTGGCCTCGAAGGAGTACTCCGGGTCGATCCACACGCCACGCACCGCCACCTCCGTGCCCGCGCCGCCGGTGATGTCGGTCCGGCCGACGATCACGCGGAGCCCGGGCCGGTTCGCCCGGATGCCGGTCGACTCGTCGTAGAAGCAGTGCGCCGCGGTCACCACCTTGGTCGGCGTCACCAGGGCACCGCCGCAGAACTGGCCGGAGCGGGTGGAGCCGAACTGCAGCCGGCTGGCGAGGGCCACGACCCAGGGGTGCTGCTCGGTGGAGTCCGGCGATCCCCCCACGATGCGCCGCTCGGCGTGGGCCTCCTGCGCGGTGCCGCCGGCGCCGGTCGCGGCCGCCAGCGGGATGAGGGCCAGCAGGGCCAGGGCGGCGCCTCGGCGCGGTGGTTCGGCGGCACGCGCCCGACGGATGGCCAGCACCGGTGTCCTCCTGGGGGGTATCTGCGACAGACAACCGACCTAGCGTAAGAGAACGATGACTCTCCGTGCCCGGAACGGGCTGCGGAACAACCCTTCCGAGGGACGGCACGCCGCGGGGCCCGGAGCATCCGCTGCTCCGGGCCCCGGGAAAGAGGCCTCGCCGTCCCGCCTGCCGCCCGCCGCCCGCGGGAGCGCGCTCTGCGGGGATGCGCCTCCGTGCACGGACACCGTCGACGGGCGGCCCCGTGCGCGGACGGCCCTGCGGGGGCGCGCCGCACAAACGCCGCCGGCCCGCGGGGGCGCACCCCGGGGCCGGCGGCACCGGCAGGGATCAGTCCAGGTAGTCGCGCAGCACCTGGGAACGGGAGGGGTGGCGCAGCTTCGACATGGTCTTGGACTCGATCTGGCGGATGCGCTCACGGGTGACCCCGTAGACCTTGCCGATCTCGTCCAGCGTCTTCGGCTGGCCGTCGGTGAGGCCGAACCGCATGGAGACCACACCGGCCTCGCGCTCGCTGAGGGTGTCCAGCACGGAGTGCAGCTGCTCCTGAAGGAGGGTGAAGCTGACCGCGTCGGCGGGGACGACCGCCTCGGAGTCCTCGATCAGGTCGCCGAACTCGCTGTCGCCGTCCTCGCCCAGGGGGGTGTGGAGCGAGATGGGCTCCCGGCCGTACTTCTGGACCTCGATGACCTTCTCCGGGGTCATGTCGAGCTCCTTGGCCAGCTCCTCCGGGGTGGGCTCACGGCCCAGGTCCTGGAGCATCTGGCGCTGCACGCGGGCGAGCTTGTTGATGACCTCGACCATGTGGACCGGGATGCGGATGGTCCGCGCCTGGTCGGCCATGGCGCGGGTGATCGCCTGCCGGATCCACCAGGTGGCGTAGGTGGAGAACTTGTAGCCCTTGGTGTAGTCGAACTTCTCGACCGCACGGATCAGACCGAGGTTGCCCTCCTGGATCAGGTCCAGGAAGAGCATGCCGCGACCGGTGTAGCGCTTGGCCAGCGAGACGACCAGCCGGAGGTTGGCCTCCAGCAGGTGGTTCTTGGCGCGGCGGCCGTCCTCGGCGATGATCTCCAGCTCGCGCTTGAGCTTCGGCGCGAGCTTGTCCCCGTTGCCGAGCTTGTCCTCGGCGAAGAGGCCCGCCTCGATCCGCTTGGCGAGCTCCACCTCCTGCTCGGCGTTGAGCAGCGGGACCTTGCCGATCTGCTTGAGGTAGTCCTTGACCGGGTCGGCGGTGGCGCCGGCCGCGGCGACCTGCTGCGCGGGGGCGTCGTCCTCGTCCTCGTCGGAGAGCACGAAGCCCTCGGACTCCTCCTCGGGACCGGCGGGCTCACCCTCGGCCTTGGCGCCGGGCAGCGCGGTGTCCTCGACCAGCTCCTCGTCACCGAGGGCGTCGTCGCCCTTCTTGCCCGCCTTGGCGGCGGTCTTCTTCGCCGCCGTCTTCTTCGCGGGGACGGCCTTCTTGACCGCGGCCTTCCTCGCGGGCGCGGCCTTCCTCGCGGCCGAGGCGGCCGGGGCTGCGACCTCGTCGACGGAGTCGTCCGCGTCGGCGACGGCGACGAGCGGGGCGGCCGCGACAGCTGCGGCCGTGCGGGCCGCGACGGGACGCACCGGGACGGACTGCGGGGCGGCCGCGGTGCGCGTGGTGACCGTCTTGGTGGCAGTGCGCTTCGCGGTGCTCTTGGCAGCAACGCTCTTCCGGGTGCGCTTGGAGGCGGACGGGTCCGCCGCGCTCACCATCAGGTCCACCCCCTCCTCGATGAGGACCTGGTTGAGGCTGCGCATGACGTTCTTCCACTTGGTGACCGGGATCTGGTCCGCCTCGAAGGCCTGACGCACGTCGTCACCGGCGATCTGCCCCTGGGCCTTGCCCCGCTCGATGAGCGCCATGAGAGCGGCGGACTCGGCGATCTCGGGTGGGAGCGAACGGGATGTGCTGGCCGACACGAACAACCTCTCGGACGTGAGTGGACGGGAAGCCGGCTCCGTCCCCCCGCCGATGAGGGCAGGAGGAGTACCGGTGCGCGGCAGGTGCGCGGACGGTGCGGGTCGGGTTCGGGCTTCACGGCTGGGCTTGCGGGACAGGAGCAGCGCCGCAGGGCAACACAGCATTCTGACATGCCGCCCTTATTCCGGAGCTGCTTCCACCTCCGTACACATCGCTGCGCAGACTCAAGTGTTACGCATGCCCTCCGTGGTGCGGGTCACACTGCCCCGACGCAGTCCGGTCGGCATCCGCACGGAGCTCGGCGGCGCGCGGGGGGCGCATGTCCGGGGCCGCAGTGCCGCAGGGGCGCCGCCGGCCCGGCACGCGCTCCGGCCGGACGGCCCGCCGGCGCCCCCGGCCGCCCTTCTCGGGCCGCCCCGGCGGCGGGCACGGCCGCCCGGGGATCCGGCGACCGCCAGGGCCGTGCCGACCGTCCCGGCCGGCACGCCGGAGGCACCTGCCCTTCCCGGGGCACGCCGACAACGGGAGGGCGCACCGTGGCGGCGGCAGGGCATGGAGGAGGCGGAGGGCGGCAAGGAAGAGAGGAGACGGAGGACGCGGGCCCGGCGGGTCCGCCCGACGGCGTGGCCGCGCCGGTCGCCGCGCGCCGCTCCGCCGTGGACCGGCCACCGGGTCTGGTCCACACCCCCTCGACCCCTCCGGGCTTCCCGCGGGACCCGCGCGGCACCTGGCGCACCTGAGGATCCGCGCGGCGCGCCGGACGCCGCCCGTGCGGGCCCCGGGCGGACGGCGGTCGGCGGGCGGCGGACGGCGGTCGGCGGGCGGCGGCGGCCACGCTGTCGGGCGGACCCGGCGCAGTCAGTGCTCGCGGGGCCCGGGGACGACGTGCTCGACGTCGGAGAGGACGAGGTCGGGGTGGACGGTGAGGAGGGACCGCATCGCCGCCTCGGCGGCGGTGCCGTCACCGGCGCCGAGCGCGTCGAGCAGGCGGACGTGCAGCAGGGCGGACGCCTCGGAGGGGCGTTCGCACGCGGTGGCGGGGCCGCCGCTGATCTGCAGGGCCGAGGCGACGATGCCGGAGAGGTGCTCCAGCATCCGGTTGCCGGCGAGCTGCAGCACCAGGGCGTGGAACTCGGCGTCGGCGCGGGCGAAGGTCACGGGGTCGGCCTGCGCGGCGGCGTGGCCCATGATCTCGGCCATGTCGGCGAGCCGCTGCTGGACGTCCTCGTGGCCGTGGCCCGCGGCAAGGCGGGCGGCCAGCGGCTCGATGGCCCAGCGGAGCTCGAAGAGCTCGCGGCGCTGGTCGTCGCGCTGGGGGCCGAAGGCCCGCCACTCGATGATGTCGGGGTCGAGGAGGTTCCAGTCGCTGACCGGCCGGACGCGGGTGCCGACGTTGGGGCGGGCACTGACCAGGCCCTTGGCCTCCAGCACGCGCAGCGACTCGCGGACGACGGTGCGGGAGACCTCGAACCGCTGCCCGATCTCCTCGGGCACCAGGGGGCGGTCGGCGCCCAGGTCTCCGGCGACGATCATCTGGCCCAGCTGCTGCACCAGCTGGCCGTGCAGGCCGCGGCCGCGGCTGCTGGTGGTCTTGCGGCCGATCCTGGCGAGGTCGCCCTCCGCGCCCTCCCAGCGGGGGGCCGGCGGCACCGGCCGTTCGGACAGTGCGTAGCGGTCCAGCTCGTCGGCGGCCGGGACTCCCGACTCGACGGAACGGTTGGGGTTCATGGTGGGGTGCGCAAGGGTACTCACAGGTCCTTTGTCGGCGACAGCCGCCTGCGACTTGAGAGCTTTCGTGAAAAGCACACGAAAGGGTGATCGCCCATCAGTCGACAATTGACTTTCTATCAGGACCCAACACTCATTGGCGTCGCAAGCGGATCGATTCGCCCTTCACATGGTCCGTCGCCGCAGCTGGAACGCCGTCCAGACCGCGAGCAGCACCACCGCGGACAGGCCCGCCGCGACGCAGGACGCGGGCAGGGGTGCGGTGAGGCCCGTGCCGTGTCCGCCGCGGCGCAGCAGAGCAGTCGCGGGATCCCGGAGGACCACGGGCAGGACGGCGAGCACCGGCAGTGCCGACAGCCCGGCCGCGGCGCCGCGCAGCAGGCCGGCCGCGAGCAGGCACGTCCACCCCGCCCCCACGGCCAGCGCGGCCGAACCGGGCAGTGCCGCGAGGAGTCCGCCCGGCCGGGGCGGCACGGCCCACCCCAGGCCGCCGGGGGCCGCAGCGCGGAACACGGCCGCGTCCACCAGCGCGGTGGCCGCCGTCAGGCCGACGGCCACGACCGCCACGGCGAGCAGTTTCGCGGCGAGGAGCCGAAGCCGCCGCCCGACGGGGACGAGGGATGCGGAGAGCGCGGGATTCCTGAGCTCGTGGCCGTACGACAGGGCGCCGAGCACGCCCGATCCAAGGGCGGCGAGGGGGAACGCCGACCGAGGGGGCGCCGCGGTGAGCCGACGGGCCGCCTGCGCTGCGGAAACCGCCCCGACGGGGTCACGTCGGCAGGCCACGGCGGCGAACACGGCTGCTGCAACCACCGTGGTGGCCAGGACGAGCCAGGTGGAGCGGAGGCCGGCCAGCCGCCGCGCCTCGTAGGTCAGGGTGTGCACGCGGTCACTCGCTCCAGGGGCGCGGGCCGGCCTGCGGCTCGGACGGGGGCGGAACAGGCGGGGCGGAGACGGACGGGAGGGGCGGGGGCAGGGCGGCCCGCTCCTCCGTCGGCTCCCGGTGCGGGGGCCGGACGGCACCGCCGCGGAACGGCGCTGCGGGGAACGGCGCTGCGGAGTCCGGGGGCAGCGGACGGTCCTCACGCGGGGGGCCCACCACGGTCGCCGCGACCGCCGCGCCCGGGGAGAGGACGATGACGGTCTCCTCCGGGTCGGGGACCGGCATCAGGGGCCGTCCCTGAGCGTCGCGGAGGCGGACGTCCCCTGCCGGCCAGGCGGAGGCGGAACCCTGCCCGACGGCGGTGGCGGCGGCCGCGGCCGCGGGAACGGGAGCGGCAACGGGAACAGGAGGGGCAACAGGAGCGGGAGGGGGAATGGGAACGGGAGGGGAGCCCGCGGCGACAGGGCCCGCGGCGGCGGCGGTCCCCGGGGCGGACGCGACGGGTAGCTTCACGGCGGAGGAGCGCGTGGCACCGGCGCGGACGGTGCCGGGAAGACCGCCGTGGCCGGCCTGGCGCACGGGGCGCGGGGAGACCCGGTCCGCGAGTTCGTGCAGCAGGACACCGTTGCGGTAGGCGATCTCGCCGATCTCGGTACGGCCCATGCCGGCCACGGCGATGGCGGTGCCGCTCTCCGGCCGCACCTCGGCGCCGCGGGCCAGCAGCAGGTCGGCGAGCCGTCCGACCTGCGGACCGCGGACGGTGACCTCCCTGCGGACCCGGGTGTCCACGAAGTCGCACACGGACTGGTCGGCCACCTGCCGGCCGCCGTCCAGAGTCACCACCCGGTCGGCGGCCAGGGCGGCCTCCTCGGGATCGCGGCAGGTGAGCAGGACCGTGCCCCCGGACGCTGCAAAAGCGCGCAGGAAGGCGTGGTACCAGGCCGCGTTGCGCTCCGACAGGCCATCGGTGGGCGCGTCCAGGAGCAGGACGAAGGGGTCGCCGAGCAGGGCGGCCGCGAGGGAGAGCAGGCGCCCCGTCGCCGGGGAGAAGGTTCGCAGGCGGTGGTCGGCCACCGGGCCGAGCCGGGTCTGCTCCAGCAGCAGGTCGGCGCGCCCGGCGGGTACGCCCAGTGCGGCCGCCAGCATCCTGAGGTGGCCGCGTGCGGTGCGGCCGGGGGCGCCGGAGTGGCCGGTCCTCGGACGTGCCTGCAGCACCACGCCGACCTCGCGCTCGGGACGGCGCAGGACCCGGTACGGGCGCCCGCCGAACAGGGCCGCGCCCCGGCCGCGTTCGAGGCCCAGCATCAGCCGGACGGCGGTGGACTTGCCGGAGCCGCCGGATCCGAGCAGGGCGGTGACCGTGCCGGGACGGGCGTCGAGGGTGAGGTCGAGCAGGGCGGGGGCGCGGCCGCGCCGATAGGTCTTGGTCAGCCCGGTGGCGTGGATCATCGGTGGCTCCCACTCGTGCGCCCGGGACCCGCCACCGCTCCGCCGGGCGGCTCCGCGGCGGCCTCGGGGGGCCCGGGTCAGCACGATAGAACGGGCCGCGTGCCATTCCGGGCATTGCCGGGGCGCCGCCGGGCACCCGGCGGCCGGGCCCACCCGATCGGGCGACGCCGGGGGACGGTTGACCGGTTCGCCTAGGCTTCCGGGCGCAGCATCGGGGGGTTGAGCACGGTGGCCCCGCCCGCTCTGAACAGCTGTGCCGGGCGGCCTCCCTGACGGGTCGTCGTCCCGCCGGACGGCACCAGGAAGCCGGGGGTCCCGGTGACCTTGCGGTGGAAGTTGCGCGGGTCGAGAGCCACGCCCCAGACCGACTCGTACACCCGGCGCAGCTCGCCGACGGTGAACTCCGGGGGGCAGAAGGCGGTTGCCAGCGAGGAGTACTCGATCTTCGACCGGGCGCGCTCGACCCCGTCGGCGAGGATCGCGGCGTGGTCGAAGGCCAGCGGCACGCCGCCTTCCGCACCGTTGCCGAGCAGTTCGCCCACCGGGGCCCAGCGGGCGCTGCGGGCGTCGCCCCCGGGGCGGGGGGCGGGCAGGTCCGGGGCGAGGGCGAGGTGGGCCACGCTCACCACCCGCATCCGCGGATCGCGCTGCGGGTGACCGTACGTGGCGAGCTGCTCCAGGTGGGCACCGGCGCCCTGGGCGTGGCCGCCCCGTGCACGCTCGCCCCGCGCGAGGTCGGCGGGGGCTTCGGCCTGGGTGTGGTTGGCCTGGGCCCGCAGTCCCGTCTCCTCGGCCAGCTCCCGGGCCGCAGCCTCGCCGAGCCCCTCGTCGGGCCGCACGAACCCGCCGGGCAGCGCCCAGTAGCCCTGGAAGGGCGGCTCCCCCCGGCGGACCACGAGCGCGCACAGGGCGTGCTCGCGCACGGTGAGCACCACGAGGTCGACCGTGACGGCGAACGGGGGGAAGGCCGACGGATCGTAACGCGACATGGGGCCGATCCTAGTCGTCTCCCTGACGATAAACAGCGGAACGGGGGTCGGGACGGGGCGCGGCCCGCGGCGGCGGCCCCGGAAGGTACGGTGCCCGGGCACGACCGCCACCAGTGTGTTCCAGGGAGTTCCTTCATGTCCGTCCTCCGTCTGCCGGGGATCGTCTCGACCGACCACGTCGTCCAGGTCCCCCTGGACCACGCCGACCCGGCCGGCGAGCGGATCGAGGTCTACGCGCGGGAGGTGGTGGCTGCGGGCCGGGAACGCGAGGACCTGCCGTGGCTGCTCTTCCTGCAGGGCGGTCCGGGGAACAAGGCCGCCAGGCCGCTGGGGCGGGACGGCTGGCTGGGGCGCGCCCTGGAGGACTACCGGGTGCTGCTGCTCGACCAGCGGGGGACGGGCCGCTCCACGCCGGCCGACCGCCGGACGCTCCCGCTGCGGGGCGGCCCGGCGGAGCAGGCGCGGTACCTGGCGCACTTCCGGGCGGACGCCATCGTGCGCGACGCGGAGGCCGTCCGCAGGCAGCTGCTGGGCGAGCAGGGCCGGTGGAGCCTGCTGGGGCAGAGCTTCGGGGGCTTCTGCACCCTGACCTACCTGTCCCTGGCGCCGGAGGGCCTGCGGGAGGCGTTCGTCACGGGCGGCCTGGCGGGCCTGCGGACCGGCGCGGAGGCGGTGTACCGGGCGGCCTATCCGCGGGTGGCGGAGAAGAACCGCGAGCACTACGCGCGCCACCCGCAGGACGCGGAGGAGGTGCGTCGGATCGCCGGACACCTGCGGTCCCGTCCGGTGCGGCTGCCGGACGGCGGCCTGCTGACCGCGGAGGCGTTCCAGTCCCTGGGCATGCTGCTGGGCACCGGGAGCGGCTCCCACGTCCTGCACTACCTCCTGGAGGAGGCCTGGGTGGTCGGGGCCGGCGGCCCCGAACTGTCGGACACCTTCCTGGCGGGCGTGCAGGCGCACCTCTCCTTCGCGGGCAACCCGCTCTACGCGGTGCTGCACGAGTCGATCTACGGGCAGCGCTCGGTCGACCCCTCGGGGACCCGCTGGGCGGCGCAGCGGGTGCGCGGGGAGTTCCCGGCGTTCGAGGTGGACGGGGCGCTGGCGGGGGACGGCCCGGTGCTGTTCACCGGCGAGATGATCTACCCCTGGATGTTCGACACGGACCCGGCGCTGCGGCCCCTGAAGGAGGCGGCCGAACTGCTCGCCGAACGGGAGGACTGGCCCGACCTCTACGACCCGGCGCGGCTGGCCGCCAACGAGGTGCCGGTGACGGCCGCCGTCTACCACGCCGACATGTACGTGGACACCGCGCACTCGCTGGAGACGGCTCGGAGCGTACGCGGTCTGCGCACGTGGGTCACCGACGAGTGGGAGCACGACGGCCTGCGGGTGAGCGACGGCCGGGTGCTGGACCGGCTGATCCGGATGGGGCGCGGCGAGGTGTGAGCGGGGGCGGACGGGCCCGTCGGCGGGGGCGGCCGAGCGGCGGGCGGACCGGCGGCGGCGCGGGACGGGAGGTCACACGGCACCCGCGGCCGGGCGGCCCGGGCGGCCGGGCCGGCCCCGCCCGGCCGAGCCGCCCGGACCGCTCCGGCCCTCCCGGCGTGCCAGCCGCCGGGCCCGCTCCCTGCGGACGGTCGCCAGCAGCCGGTCGGGCCGCAGGCCGCCGTTGAGGGAGTCGTAGAGGAGCTGGGCGAGGGTGTAGTCCGGGTCCGCATCCAGCGCCCGGGCGAGGGCCACCCTGGTGGTGGCGGTGTCCCCGGCCAGCCACGCCGTCCAGGCCAGCAGGGTCAGCGGAGCCGCCGCGTGGTCCTGGAAGGGCGCGACGCACCTGCGTGCCAGGAACAGCCACAGCCGCCGGGCGGCCGCCAGGTCGGGCGGCTCGGCGAACTCGGCCGCCCGGTCACGGGTCCGCTTGTCCTGCAGCCCGAGGACGAGCCGCACGGCCTCCTCGTCGTCGAGACGGTCGGCGCCGGCGCGGAAGCGCTCCATGGCGGCGTCGAGGAGCGCCCCGGTCCGCTCCCCGACCTGCCGGGCCCCGCCGGGGCGGCCGACCTCGGCGGCCAGGACGGGGGCGATCCGGGCGAAGGCCTCCGCCAGCTCCTGCGCCTCGGGGGGACCGACGGGTTCCATGGCGGCGCGGAGCTCCCGGCGGCGCCCCCGGACGGTGAGCCCGGCGTAGGTGGCGGCGGCCGCGACCGGGCCGGCGTCGCCCGCGGCGCGGACGGGGGTGCCGTCCGGGTCGCAGCACCCCGGCCGGCGGCACGCGTAGGACCACCAGCGGCCGTCCGAGACGCAGAGGGCTTCCTTGACGTCGAGGCCCAGGCCGCGGAAGGCGGTGTCGAGCAGCTCGGCCAGCGGCCGGAGGCCGTCCGCGACCGCGCGTCCGTCCCGGCCCGGGCCGGGGTCCCGGACGAGGTACAGCACCACGCCCCGGGGCCTGCGGTCGTGTGCCTCGGACAGCCGGACCAGGAGCCGGGCCGTGTCGGCCGCGACCCGCTCCCAGTCCGGCCGGCGGGGGATGTCGACCCGCACGGTTCCGCCCTGGCGCAGCCCGGGGCCCTGGAGGCCCAGGGCGACGATGCTGTCGTCGGGATGGAAGCCGAGCAGGTAGGGGAGCATCTCGGCCATGTCGGCGGGGCCGCGCATCCTCACCACGGGCTGCCCGGCGGAAGGGCCCGGCGGCCGCGGGCCCGCACCGGGCAGGCCGGCCGTGCCCCCGGAGGGGGCGCCGGACGTGGCGGACGTGCCGGAGCAGACGGCGGGGCCGGTGCCGGCGTCGCGGTCGGTGCCGGGGCCCCGCTCGGTGTCGCGGCCGGGGTCGGTGCCGGGGTCGGTGTCGGCACTGCGGTCGGTGTCGGCACTGCGGTCGGTGTCGGCACTGCGGTCGGTGTCGCGGTCGGTGTTCCTGCTGGTGTTCTCGTCTGCGCTCATGGCGAGCACTGTGCCGGGAGTTCTGCGGCGCCGCCGGGGTGGTCGTCGCGCCTGTGGACGACACGCGCCGTGTGGATAACCGTGTCACCCGTACGGGTGAGACGCGCGGGCCCGGTCCGGCGCGCCGGTCCGGTGGCCGCCGTCGGGGGGCCGGTTGTGCACAGGTCCGGGGCGGCATTGGCCGGATGTCGGCGGGGCGGGGTTGTATGGGGGCATGGACGCGCATCCGACCACCCCGCCCCCCGGCCCCTCGGGCTCCTCCGACCGGTCCGACCGGACCTCCCCCGACCGTGCGGCCGTCCGCGAGCGCGCGGACGAGGTGCTGCGTCGGCTGGCCGGCGACCGGGCGCGGCTGCGCGAGGACCAGTGGCGGGCCATCGAGGCCCTGGTCGTCGACCGCCGCCGGGCCCTGGTGGTCCAGCGGACCGGGTGGGGGAAGTCCGCGGTGTACTTCGTGGCGACCGCCCTGCTGCGCGAGCGCGGGTCGGGCCCGACAGTGATCGTCTCCCCCCTGCTCGCCCTCATGCGCAACCAGATCGACTCCGCCGCCCGCGCGGGCATCCGGGCCCGCACCATCAACTCCGCGAACATCGACGAGTGGGACACCGTGCAGGCCGAGGTGGCGGCCGGCGAGGTGGACGTCCTGCTGGTGAGCCCCGAACGGCTCAACAACCCCGACTTCCGGGACCAGGTCCTCCCGAAGCTGGCGGCCTCCACCGGTCTGCTGGTGGTGGACGAGGCGCACTGCATCTCCGACTGGGGCCACGACTTCCGCCCCGACTACCGCCGGCTGCGCACGATGCTGGCCGAGCTGACGCCGGGCGTCCCCGTCCTGGCCACCACCGCCACGGCGAACGCCCGGGTCACCGCGGACGTCGCCGAACAGCTGGGCACCGGCACGCCGGGGGGCGGCGCGACGGGCGAGAGCGCATCGGACGACGGCGACGGCGGGGCGCTGGTGCTGCGCGGCCCGCTGGACCGGGAGAGCCTCACCCTGGGCGTCCTGCAGCTCCCCGACCCCGCCCACCGGCTGGCCTGGCTGGCCGACCACCTGGACGAGCTGCCCGGTTCCGGGATCGTCTACACCCTGACCGTGGCCGCGGCGGACGAGGTCACCGCCTTCCTGCGGCAGCGGGGGCACACGGTCGCCTCCTACTCCGGCCGCACCGAGGACGCCGAGCGCCGCGCGGCCGAGGCGGACCTGCTCGACAACCGGGTCAAGGCGCTGGTCGCCACCTCCGCCCTGGGCATGGGGTTCGACAAGCCGGACCTGGGCTTCGTGGTCCACCTGGGCTCGCCCAGCTCCCCCATCGCCTACTACCAGCAGGTCGGGCGGGCGGGCCGCGGCGTGGACCGGGCCGAGGCGCTGCTGCTGCCCGGGCGGGAGGACGAGGCGATCTGGCGCTACTTCGCCTCGTTGGCCTTCCCCCCGGAGGAGCAGGTCCGGCGCACCCTCGACGTCCTGGCGCAGGCCGACCGGCCGGTCTCGACCGCGGCCCTGGAGAGCCGGGTCGACCTGCGCCGGACCCGCCTGGAGACGATGCTCAAGGTCCTGGACGTGGACGGCGCGGTGCGCCGGGTCCGGGGCGGCTGGACGGCGACCGGCCGCAGCTGGGCGTACGACGCCGAGCGCTACGCCCGGGTCGCCGAGGCCCGCGAGAGCGAGCAGCAGGCGATGCGGGAGTACGCGGCGGCCGGCGGCTGCCGGATGGAGTTCCTGCGCCGTCGGCTGGACGACGAGCAGGCGGCCCCCTGCGGCCGCTGCGACGTCTGCGCGGGCCCCCGCCACTCCCCCGAGGTCTCGGCGGAGGCGCTGGAGGCGGCACGGGCGGCGCTCGGCAGGCCCGGGGTGGAGGTGGAACCGCGCCGGATGTGGCCGACGGGGATGGAGGCCGTGGGGATCGCCCTCAAGGGCCGCATCGCCCCGGAGGAGCAGGCGTCCACCGGCCGGGCGCTGGGCCGCCTCTCGGACATCGGCTGGGGCACCCGGCTGCGGGCGCTGCTGGCGCCCGGGGCGCCGGACGGGCCGGTCCCGGCCGAGGTGGTGGACGCGATGGTGACCGTGCTGGCCGACTGGGCGCGCGGCCCGGGCGGATGGGCGGCGCCGGGCGGGGGCGCGGCGCGCCCGGTGGGCGTGGTGACCGTGGCCTCGGCCACCCGCCCGCAGCTGGTGGAGAGCCTGGGCGCCCGGATCGCGGGAGTCGGGCGGCTGCCGCTGCTGGGCCGGGTCGAGTACGGGCCCGCCGGGCCGCCGCGCGGGGCGCGCAGCAACAGCGCCCAGCGGCTGCGGGCCCTGCACGACGCCTTCGTGGTCCCTCCGGAGCTGGCCTCCGCGCTGGCGGCCGCGGGAGGTCCCGTCCTGCTGGTGGACGACCTGTCCGACACCGGGTGGACGATCACGGTGGCGGCCAGGCTGCTGCGGCGGGCCGGCGCGGAGGGGGTGCTGCCGCTGGTGCTGGCGGTCCAGGCGTGACCGGGCGCCGAAGGACGGCCCCGGTCGGCATGACCTCCCCGTGCGAGGTGGAATATATCCGGCAGAGCATGGGGTAACGGGCAGCGTTCGTCATTTCATCATTGCCGCTCGTGCCGGTGGGACGTGACAATTGGGGAGCGTCCCCTGACTCCGGCCCCTCGGGCCCGGCTTCCGGCGTGCGCGCACACCCGCACACCGCGAGAGCATGCGGAAGGAGGAACGTGATCGACGGCATAGGCCGCGGCCTCACGCCCTCCCCGATGAGCCGCACGCTCGACCTGGAGGCGTGGTCCGCCCTGGGTGCACCGCTCCTGCGGGACCCCCGTGCCTTCGTCGCCGATCTCCACCAGCGCCACCTGCCCCCTCCGGGGACGGTCGTGGTGGGAGTCCTGGACGCGCTGCACCGGCTGGTCGGCTCGGCGTCGTTCACGCCCAGGCCCAGCAGCGGCGACGGCTGGCAGCACCGCAACGCGCTCCTCGCCCACCTGCGGCGCATCGTGCCGCACGACCTCCGCCGGACCGCTCCCTCGCGGACCGCGGTGCTGATGCTGTGCCGCGAGGGCGACGGGGGCTGGACCCCCCAGGACGGCGCCTGGATGTGGGGGCTGCGCGACGCCGCCGGGCTGCACGGCCTGCGGTGCGGCTCCGTCATCACCCTGACCCGGCAGGGATGGCAGGTCCTCGGCGACGGCCGCCGCGGCCGCACCCCGCACGCCGGATCATGGGCCTACGGGGGGCCGCCCGCCGTCCCGGGGCTGACGGTGCACGACGGGCTCGCCGGGTACGACGGGCCGGTGCCGGACGGGCTCACGGGGCACGACGGTCCGGAGTGGGCCCACGGCCCCGCAGGGCCGGTGCGCCGTACCGCCGCCCGCTGACCCCGGCCGCAGGCCGCCCTGCCGGGCCCGCACCCGGGCTGGCAGGCGATCGGCAAGCGGTCGGCACGCAGCCGAACGCGTGACCAGAGGGACGGGAGACGGGCGGACGGGGAACGGCGCGGGCCGGAGAACACCGCCGCGGGGGCCCGGCCGCGGTACGGCCGGGCCCCCGCGCTCCGAAGCACGGTACGGCCCTCAGGCGTGGGCGGGCTGCCGCACGCCGTCCACGAGGGCGCGCAGCTGAACGGTGTCGCCGCAGGCCACGACCAGCGACCGGGCCCTGCCCAGGGCGCCGGACAGCACCTTCGCGGTCTGCTCGGGCGCGCCGTTGGCGGCGATCACCACGACCTCGCGGCGGGCCTGGCGGGCGGCACGGGCCTCGGCGTAGAAGACGTCGCCGCCCTCCTCCAGCTGGGCCCAGTAGCGGTCCTCGCCGAAGGACACCTCGTGCTGCTGCCAGGGGTGGGCCTCGCCGGTGGTGAGGACCAGGATGTCGCCGGGGGCCCGGCCGGCCTCCAGCAGGCGGTCCACCGCCTCGTCGGCACACTCCAGGGCGGTCTGCGCGGTGGCCTGCACCAGCTCGACCTCCGGGGCGGAGGGTGCCGCGGGGCGCCGTGCGGCGGGGCCGGGCTTGGGGATGCGGGTGTTCCGCGGGCCCGGCCGGTCGCCGCGCGGTGGCGCGGGGCGGGGCGGGGCCGGTCGGGGAACCGGCGCGGGGGCCGGTGCCGTGCTGGCGGGGGACGCCGGAGCGGCGGTGGCCGCTGCGGGCGTACGGGGGGCTACTGCGTCCGACTCGCGGGGGAAGGGAACGCCGGGGCCCGGGATGCTCTCGTGAATCTCCGGCTCCTCGGGGAAGACAGGCATACCGGGATGTCTATCAAATGCAGGTGCGGCGCGCACCAGGGCCCCTCCTGTCGGGGCCACGGGAGCAGGTGGTAAGGCGGCGGGGCACGCCCCCCCCCGGCCACCCGACGGGACGTCAGATGTCGAGCGCCAGCTGCCCCTGGTCCCGGGCGGGCGCCCGGACCTTCTTCAGGTGGCGCCAGGCGGGCAGGGCGTCCAGGTAGGACCAGGACAGGCGATGCCACGGACTGGGCCCGTGCTCGGCGAGGGCGGCCCGGTGCACCGGGGAGGGGTAGCCCGCGTTGTCGGCGAAGCCGTACACGGGGAGGTCCGCGCCGAGTTCCGCCATCGCGGCGTCGCGGTGGACCTTGGCGAGCACGGAGGCCGCAGCCACGGAGACGCACTTCTGGTCGCCCTTGACCACGGTGCGCACCTTCCACGGTCCGCCCAGGTAGTCGTGGCTCCCGTCCAGGATCACGGCGTCGGGACGGACCGGCAGCCCCTCGAGGGCGCGCACCGCGGCCAGCCGCAGCGCCGCGGTCATGCCGAGCGCGTCGCACTCCTCGGCGGAGGCGTGCCCGAGCGCGTGGGCGGTGACCCACCCGGCCAGCACGCCCGACAGCTCGGTGCGGCGGCGCGGGGTGAGCAGTTTGGAGTCGGTCAGCCCCTCCGGCGGGCGGCGCAGGCCGGTGACGGCGGCGCACACCGTGACGGGGCCGGCCCAGGCGCCTCGGCCCACCTCGTCGACGCCCGCCACCACGGCGGCGCCGGCGCGGCGGAGCGAGCGCTCCACGCTGTGGGTCGGGGGTTCGTACGGCACCCGCCCAGACTAGCGCGGGCCCCGAGGGCCGCAGCGGCTTCCCCGGGACGGACGGGGCTCCCGGGGCGCCCGGGGGCTCAGGGGAGGGAGCGGACCACCGGCAGCAGTACCCGGTCCACCACCCGGTCCACCACCTGGTCCGCGCAGTCCTCGGGCAGCGGGCCGCCTCGACCCCGGGCCACAGCCCGCTCAGGGCCGGCGCGGCCTTCCTCCCGATCAGCGCGTCGGCCATCACGGCGGCGCGGACCTCCTCCCGCCTCCAGGCCCGGACCGGCCCCGAGCCGTTCATGGCGGCCGGTGCGCTGCCGGTCACCACGGGCCTGCTGCGGCCGACCCGGACGACGGCGGCCGGCGGCTGCCCCGCGGGGGTCTCGGGCCGACGGTGCTCCTCGGCCTCGGCACGGGCTGCATCTTCGTCCCGCTGATGCTGATCGCGGTCTCCGGGGTGGCGCCGCGGGAGACCGGCGCGGCCTCCGGCCTGCTCAACGCGATCCGGCAGGTCGGCGGCTCGCCGGGCGCGGAGGGGGTCCCCTCCGCGCCCGGCCTCCGGCAACAGGCACCCGGCGGCAGGCGGCAGCCGGCAGCCGGCAGCCGGCAGGCGTGCCTAGTACCCGATGCGCCTGTCGTCCACGGGCTGTCCGGCCCGGTCGCAGGCGTCCTCGGGATCGACCAGCGGGTGGTCCCGCAGCAGGGCGCGCGCCCTGGCCTCGCTCAGGCTGGTCGCGTACCAGGGGGGCGACTCGCGCTCCAGCGTCCCCGCGACCTCCTCCAGGGCGCAGCTGCGCTGGGGCTCCGGCAGGCGGTCCAGGGCGGGGACGGCGTCGGCGGAGAGCAGGCGCAGGTAGTCCAGGTCGATCCGGCCGGTCCGGTCGAAGCGGGAGACGTTCTGCCGGGCGACCAGCGCGTCGGGCGAGGCCAGGCCGTACGCCAGGACGCCGACCGCCGCGCTGAGCACCACCGCCCGGGGGAGCCAGCGCCCCGATCGCAGGAGTCCCGCCGCCATCAGCAGCAGGAGGACCACACCGAGCCAGATCTCGACCGCCCCCACCCAGACCCGCAGCTGCGTCAGCCCGTAGGCGTCCACGTAGAGCTGCATCCTGCGCAGCGCGGAGGCGACCACGACCACCGTGAGGAGGCAGAGCGCGCCGAGCAGGCAGCGCGCGAGCACGGTGTCGCGGCGGGTGGCGCGGGGCGCCCGGCGGTGGGCGGCCGCCACCACGGCCAGGGTGAGCACCGTGACGCACAGCAGCTGCCAGAAGCCCTGGCGGGCGTACTGGGCGTAGGTCAGGCCGGTGGAGTGCAGCACCGCCGCGTAGCCGCCGAAGAGCACCACCAGCTGCACGCCGATGAAGACCGCGAAGAGCACGTCGAGGACGACCAGCGGCAGCGCCCACTCCAGCAGTCCGCGCGGCCTGGCGGGACTGACGGGCAGCCGGTCCCAGCGCCGCGGGGACGCAGCGGTCCTCGCGGCGGCCAGGGCCAGGGCCGCACCGCCGCCGAAGAGCAGCACGCGCAGCGGCACCTCGGCCACCGGCACGCTGGGCACCACCCCGCTCAGCAGGTCGGCGAAGGCCGCGTCGGCGCCGGCGAACAGCCCACCGAAGACCAGGAGCAGCACCAGGGCGAGCCCGGCCGCACGCAGGACCGGCCACCACCGGTCACGGGCCGGCAGCGAACGCGCACGCAGCCCCTCCCAGACCCAGGCCGCCCCCGGCGCCACGGCGAGGAGCAGGCCGGCCGCCCCCAGCAGGACGCCCGCCCAGCGGCGCCCGCCGTGCAGGGCGAGCGAACCCGCCGCCAGCGCACCCGCCAGGGCGAGGAAGACCGGCCACCCCGCCTCGCTCAGCGCGGGGACCGCGAGCAGCAGCAGCGCCGTGGCGGCCCAGGCCAGCGTCCAGGGTCTGGCCCGCCGCCGGGCGGCCCGTGCGGCCGCCGCGGCCCCGCCGGCGGCGGCCGACGCCACCAGCAGCAGGCCCGGGCCGATGCCGGAACCGAGCAGCAGGGTCGACAGCAGGCCCGTGAGCAGCACCGCTCCGAGCACCCAGGGGCCCGCCGGGGCCGGCCCGCCCTGCGGCCGCACCGCCTTCTTCCAGGCGGGCGTCACCCGCGGTACGGCCCACGGCGCGGGCGGGGCACCCCCGGCAGCCGCCCCCGGGGCCGCCCCGGCCGCCGCCGTCCCGTGCGGCGGCGGACCTCCCGGCCCGGTCCCGGTCCCCGGGCGTGCCACGGCGGCGGAGCCGCCGGTGGCGGGCGTCGCGGGCACGCCGTTCCCGCCGCCTGCTCCAGGCGCCCCGGCAGCCGGTGCGGTGTCCGACATGATGCCCCCTCGGCCTTACCAGGGCCCGGACGGCCTCGGCGTGGACGGAACTGTAGGGCTCCCGATCATGGGGGTCACCGCCCCGGAGGGCCGCCGGGCCCTTCTGTCGACATCCTGTGACGAAGGGCCCGGCGCCGGAGGAGGCTCCGGCAGGGGTCAGTAGGAGGCGTACAGGGAGTAGGCCGCAGCGGCCTTGACCGAGCTGCCGAAGGACGCGGGCCAGTTGCCGAAGGCGACGCCGCCCGCGCTGTAGGCGCCCTGCCCGGCGCTCCCTGCGCTGTACCGCATGTTGTTCGACGTCCCGTCGGCGCCGTTGGTGTTGTACATCAGCCAGTAGGTGGTGTTCGCGCCGAGCGTGGCGGTGACCGGCAGGGTGTTCCAGGTGTTGGCGGTGAGGGTGCCGGTCGCCGTGGAGGCGACCAGGGTGCCGGGCGACCCGGCGTTGTCGGTGTAGACGGCCAGCTGGTACCTGTCGGCGGGCGCCGCGCTGACGCTGCCGACGTAGACCGACATCGACTTCAGCGACACGGCGGCGGCCCCGGTGGTGACCTTGCTGCCGTTCATGTGGTTGGCGTTGCCGTCGTCGAGCTGGCTGCCGGCCTGGGTGCTGCCGAGGGTCTGCAGCGGGACGCCCCCGGTGGTGAAGCCGGCCGTGAAGGGGGACGCCATGGCGTTCCCGGCGGTGTCCTTGATCTGCTGCACCGTCAGGGTGTAGGCCGTGTCGGCGGTGAGCTGCCGTGCGGGCGTCAGCACCGCAGCGTTCGCGGCGGCGTCCCAGGCCACCGCGGCGGGCACGGCCGCGCCGGCCGCGGTGCGCAGGGTGACGGTGGAGCCCGTGACGGTGGCCGGGTCCACGGGCTCGTCGAATCCCACCCGGACCGCCGTGGTGAGGGCGACGTCCTTGGCGCCGTCCGCCGGAGCGGTGGAGGTGACCGAGGGCGGGGTGGTGTCCTGGCCGTAGGCGGCCGTGTAGGAGCCCGGCTTCGCGTCGAAGAAGGCGTACTGCACGCCCTTGACGGTGTCGGTCAGGTACGGGACCGGGGCGCCCCCGAACGTGATGCCGGCGAGGCTGCCGCCGGCCGAGGAGGCCGGGACCATGCCGCGCAGCCCGTTGGCGCCGCCCGCCACGTCGAAGGTCAGCCTGCCGTTCTGCCAGGCGAGGTTGGTGAAGGTCGAGTTGTTGCGGGTGTCCAGCCAGGTCAGCATCTGGCGGCCGGAGACCACCGGGACCCCGTGGGCCTTCGCCGAGGCGATGATGGCGTCGGAGGCCGCGGACGCGGCGAAGTCGGTGTGGATGTTGGCGGTCAGCGCGGCGTAGTACCCCTGCGAGCCGTAGGCGGCGTCCAGCAGGGTGTCGACGGTGTACGGGTAGGTCTGGCCCGACTCGTCGGTCATCTGCGTGGTGGCCTGGTAGGTGTCGATGACGCTGCCGTCCTCGTCGGCGAAGCGCATGATCTCGCCGGTGCCGTTGAAGAACCCCGGCCGGTTCTTCGTGAAGGACGCCGGATAGTAGTAGTAGTCCGTGTCCAGACGGATGCCGTTCGCCTTCTTCACCTTGGGCTGGGTCGCCCAGTCGTCCCACTCCACGCAGTGGGTGCGGCTGCTGGACGGGCCCGGCAGGGCCGGGTACTTGGCCTTCCAGGCGCCGAGCTGGTCCTGGTAGAGGCCCGACAGCGCGGAGGCCGCGCCCCACGGCCGGCAGTCGGTGGTGACGTGCACGCCCACCTCGAAGCCCTGGTCGGTGTAGGCCTTGGCCTGCGCCGCGGTCATGGGCCCGCTGGTGTAGAGGTACGACGACCCGCGGACGCACTGCCAGGCCGCGACGTCGCAGCCGGACGGGCTCTGCGCGATGTAGCCGTCCCAGCGGCCGGCGGTGCCGCCGATGCCGTGGTCGTCGCCGGTCATCACCACCACGGCCTTCACGTCGCGGGGGAAGTACCAGAAGCGGGGCAGCGGCTTGCGCGGGCGGTCCATCTGCGTGATCAGGTTCACCAGCAGCCGCTGCTGTTCGTCGGCGATCGGGATGATCGCCTTGTCGAGGTTGTTCCAGTCGGGCTGGCCGTTGGTGCCGAAGAACATCTCGCCGGCCTCGTAGCCGTCCGTGGAGTCGCGCTGCTGGCCGGCCCAGGCGATGTTGCCCTGCCGGGTCTGGACCACGGACTTCGCCAGGTCGTAGGTGAACGCCGCCGCCTGGCCGCCGGAGGAGCCGACGCCGCGCAGCGTCACCGCCGGGTCGGTGGTCGCCGTCGTGGCGTCCCCGTACAGGGTGGCGACGGCGGTCGCGCCGTCGAGCGTGTAGCGGTCGGCGGCGCCGTGGTACTGCATGGTCGCGCCCGTGATGCCCGCGCCCGGACCCGAGGAGGTGTCGATCTTCAGGTAGGCGTCGGAGCGGACCGCGCCCGCGTCCGCGATCCCGAGCAGCGGCGCCAGCTTCTTGTCGGGGCGCATGGCGACGAGCTTCCCGCCGCCGGTCGTCCAGTCGCCCAGCATGGCCGCCTGCGCCTGGGTCAGGGGCATCTCGCCGAGCAGGGCGACGTCGTAGCCGGCCAGGGTCGTGGAGGTCACCTGCGCGATGTCCAGGACCTTGAAGTACGGGACGCCCTCGGCGGTGAGGATCTCGCCGTAGTAGCGCGAGTAGGGGTTGGCCGCGGAGGCGATGACCAGGATCGGCCCCCCGCTGCCGGAGCCCGGGCCGGGGTCCGGGGGCGGGGTGGTGTCCACCGTGTAGGTGGCGCGGACGGCGAAGGACACCGACTGGTAGGCGGGGTTGCCGAAGCCCGAGGGCCACGTGCCGAAGGCCGTGCCGCCCGTGGCGTAGGCGCTGCGGCCGCCGCTGTCGTACGTCATGTTGTTGGCGGTCGAGCTGGACGCGTTGGTGTTGTAGGCCAGCCAGTAGGCGGTGTTGGGCTTCACCGTCGCGGAGACGGCGACGGTGTTCCAGCTGTTCGCGGTGAGCGCGGCGGAGGCGCTCTTCGCGATCAGCGTGCCCGGCGCGTTGGCGTTGTCGCTGTAGAGCGCGACCTGGAACTGGTTGCGGGGGGCGGCGCTCACCGCGCCCACGTACACGCTCATGCTGGTCACGGTGCCCCCGGACGCCCCCGTGACGTAGCGCGTCGCGTTCATGTAGTTCGCGTCGCCGCTGTCGGTCCGGGAACCGGGCGTGGTCGCGCCCAGGACCGCCGTGTCGGCGGCCGCCGCGGCGGCCGCCGTCCTGCCCGCCGCCGTCCTCCCCGCACCGGGGGCCGCCGTCCTGCCCGCCCCCGCCGCCGCGGTCACCGCCGCCAGTACGGCCGCCATCACGACGGCCAGCCTCTTCGTGCGCCCCACGCCGACCCCCCGGCACGCGCCGCCGTGCCCTGACGCCCCGTCGGCGCGGGGGTCGCGGCGGACTCCGGCTACCGGTTCTACCGGCTCCCGCCCGCGCCGTCCACGGATTCCCCACATTCCGTGCGCGCACCGCCCACGAACGGGTACCGGACCGCCGCTTGCGGCCCCCGCGCGGCGGGCGCCCCCCAGCGCCGGCACGGGGAGGTCGGCGCAGGACGCCGGGCCCGCGGCCCCGGGGCCCGGCCGGGGCCGGGAACGGGGGCGGGAACGGGGCCGGGAACGGGGGCGGGGCGGCCCCCCGACCGCGGTGGATCGGGGTGCCGCCCGCACGGGGCCGGACGACGTCCGGTCCGTGCAGGGGATCGGCTGGACCTGGCCGTCCCGGGGGCGCCCCCGCCTTTCGGCCTCCTCCAGGGGGATCGCTGCGTCCCAGGTCCAAGGGCTCTGCGGCCCGGCCGGAACCACGTCAGGAATCGGCCTCGTGCACCCGCGGTGTCCCCTCGCCCCGGCCCGGCTGTCGATGGATGTGTCATGGCGTGGGGATAGAGTCCGCCGATCGCTTGCAGGTGAGTTGAAGGAGCTCAGATGGCGAGGACCACTCCACCCCGGCCGATCGACGTCGCCACCGTGTTCCCCGAGCTGGGGCCGCTGGCACGGCAGGCCGTTCGCCTGCACCCCCGCCCCGGCCGGCCCACGATCCACGAGAGCTCGGTCGGCGGCCCGCTGCTCTGGCCTGCCGACGAGGACTGGCCCGCATGCAGTGACGAACACGGACACTGGGACCGGCCGGTCTCACTGGAGGACATCCGCCGGTACCGCGACCTGCTGGAAGCCGCATGGCTCCGGCCGCGGTCCCCGGGGGAGAACCTCCTCACGGCAGAGCAGCGGGCGCACATGGACAAGCTCAGAGAAGGACACCCTCCGCACCACGAGCCGAATCCGCTCCTCCCGGTCGCACAGCTCTACCTGCGCGACATCCCGGGACTCTCCGGACCCGAAGGAGCAGATGTCCTCCAGATACTGTGGTGCCCGCTCGACCACGCGGAGGGCATACCCGCGGCCCGCCTTTTCTGGCGGGACTCCGCCGACGTCCGCGAGGTGCTCGCCCGGCCGCCCGTCCCGCTCGACGTCGACCACTACGGCAACTACGTGCCCGAGCCCTGCGTGCTGCACCCGGAGGTCGTCACCGAGTACCCGGCGTCCCACGAGCTTCCCGACGAACTCGGCAGACGCCTCAGCGCCTGGGGGCGCAACGCGTGGGCAGGGCTGCACCCGGAGGACGACGGCCACCACGGCAGCACGTACTACCAGAACGAGCACAGCGTTGCCCCCGGCTGGAAGGTCGGCGGGTGGGGCCCGTGGAGCTTCCGCGACCCGTCACCCATGAACTGCGGGACCTGCGGCTCGGAACGCTGGCCCCTTCTGACCGTCGACTCGGGGGAATGGGACGGCGGAAGCGGCAGCTGGATTCCGCTCGAGGACCGCGACCACACCGGTCCTGTCGGGATCAGGCATCCGTCCAACCCCCCGATGGTCCAGATCGGCCGCGGTTACACCCTGCAGATCTACATCTGCCCCACGTCCTTCGACCATCCCCACCTCGAGAACATGCAGTGAGCCCGCGGTGGTCCTCCGGCCCTCTCCAGCGAGCCGGAGGACCACCGCTGGGGACGGACGGCTGAACGGTGCTCCCGTCAGGGCGCCGGAGGCCGCTACCGGCGACCGGCAGGTGGGATGCGCGAGGCAGCGCACGTGGCGGCGGACAGCTGGAACAGCGACTCCGGGTCGGCATGACCGGCGGGCAGGCCGGGACAGCGCAGCGTGCCCCCCGGAGATGACCACTCCGGGGGGCACACTGTCCGGCCGCATGCGGCTCATGCCGCCCGTGTCACGGCTTCACCCGAGACCTCGGGCGGGGGGACACATCGAGGACGGCCGCTGTCAGCTGCAGCCGCTGGTCGAGCCGCAGCCCTCGCAGAGGTAGCAGGAGCCGGCGCGGCGCATCTTCGTGCCGCAGGAGAAGCAGAGCGGGGCGTCGGCGTTCAGGCCCTGCTGCGCCTCGACCAGCTCGGTGGAGGAGTGGACCTGCACCGGCACCGGCTGGGCGGCAGCCCGGGGCGTGGCGGGCACGTCGGCGGGCCGGGACTTCTCCCGGGGCGCGGACTGGGCCAGGCCCTCGACGTCCACGTCCTCCTCCTCGGCCGGCTCGTAGGAGCCGGTCTCCAGGTGCCGCTGGCGCTCCTCGGCGGAGTGGATGCCGAGGGCGGAGCGGGTCTCGAAGGGCAGGAAGTCCAGCGCGAGGCGGCGGAAGATGTAGTCGACGATCGACTGCGCCATCCGCACGTCCGGGTCGTCGGTCAGGCCGGCCGGCTCGAACCGCATGTTGGTGAACTTGGAGACGTAGGTCTCCAGCGGGACCCCGTACTGCATGCCGACGGAGACGGCGATGGAGAAGGCGTCCATCATGCCCGCGAGGGTCGAGCCCTGCTTGGACATCTTGAGGAAGACCTCGCCGAGGCCGTCGTCCGGGTAGGAGTTGGCCGTCATGTAGCCCTCGGCACCGCCCACCGTGAAGGAGGTGGTGATCCCCGGGCGCCCCTTCGGGAGGCGCTTGCGGACCGGGCGGTACTCGACGACCTTCTCGACCGAGGCGGCCGGCTTCTCGGCGGCCTTCGCGTCGCTGCTCTTGGTCTTGGCCGAGAGGGGCTGGCCGACCTTGCAGTTGTCGCGGTAGATGGCGAGCGCCTTGACGCCGAGCTTCCACGCCTCGAAGTAGATCTCCTCGACCTCTTCGACGGTGGCGCTCTCCGGCATGTTGACGGTCTTGCTGATGGCGCCGGAGATCCACGGCTGGATCGCGGACATCATCCGGACGTGGCCCATCGGGGAGATGGCGCGCTCACCCATGGCGCAGTCGAAGACCTCGTAGTGCTCGGGCTTGAGGCCCGGGGCGTCGACGACGTTGCCGTGCTCGGCGATGTGGGCGACGATCGCCTCGACCTGCTCGGGGTGGTAGCCGAGGCGGGCCAGGGCGCGCGGGACCGTGTTGTTCACGATCTGCATCGAGCCGCCGCCGACGAGCTTCTTGAACTTGACCAGGGCCAGGTCGGGCTCGACGCCGGTGGTGTCGCAGTCCATCATCAGGCCGATGGTGCCGGTGGGGGCGAGCACGGACGCCTGGGCGTTGCGGAAGCCGTTCTCGGCGCCGAGGCGCAGGACGTCCTGCCAGGCCTCGGTGGCGGCGGCCCAGACGGGGGTGTCCAGGTCGTCCATGCGGGTGGCCGCGGTGTTGGCCTCGGCGTGCTGGCGCATGACGCGCTGGTGCGGCTCGGCGTTGCGGGCGTAGCCGTCGTAGGGGCCGACGATGGCGGCGAGCTCGGCGGAGCGGCGGTAGGCGGTGCCGGTCATCAGCGAGGTGATGGCGCCGGCCAGGGCGCGGCCGCCCTCGGAGTCGTACGCGTGGCCGGTGGCCATGAGCAGGGCGCCGAGGTTGGCGTAGCCGATGCCGAGCTGGCGGAAGGCGCGGGTGGTCTCGCCGATCTTCTCGGTGGGGAAGTCGGCGAAGCAGATGGAGATGTCCATCGCGGTGATGACGAGCTCGACGACCTTGGCGAAGCGCTCGGCGTCGAACGTGTCGTCGTCGCGGAGGAACTTCATGAGGTTGAGCGAGGCGAGGTTGCACGAGGAGTTGTCCAGGTGCATGTACTCGCTGCAGGGGTTGGACGCGTTGATGCGGCCGGACTCCGGGCAGGTGTGCCAGTGGTTGATCACGGAGTCGTACTGGATGCCCGGGTCGGCGCAGGCCCAGGCGGCCTCGGCCATCTTGCGGAAGAGCTTCTTGGCGTCGACGGTCTCGATGACCTCGCCGGTGAGGCGGGCGCGCAGGCCGAACTCGCCGCCGGTCTCGACGGCCTTCATGAACTCGTCGGAGACGCGGACCGAGTTGTTGGCGTTCTGGTACTGGACGGACGTGATGTCGTCGCCGCCGAGGTCCATGTCGAAGCCCGCGTCGCGCAGCGCGCGGATCTTCTCCTCCTCCTTCACCTTGGTGTCGATGAAGGCCTCGACGTCGGGGTGGTCGACGTCCAGCACGACCATCTTGGCCGCGCGGCGGGTGGCGCCGCCGGACTTGATGGTGCCGGCGGAGGCGTCGGCGCCGCGCATGAAGGAGACGGGGCCGGAGGCGTTGCCGCCGGAGGTGAGGAGCTCCTTGCTGGAGCGGATGCGGGAGAGGTTCAGGCCGGCGCCGGAGCCGCCCTTGAAGATCATGCCCTCTTCCTTGTACCAGTCGAGGATCGACTCCATGGAGTCGTCGACGGCCAGGATGAAGCAGGCGCTGACCTGCTGGGGCTGGGGAGTGCCGACGTTGAACCAGACCGGCGAGTTGAAGCTGAAGACCTGGTGGAGGAGGGCGTAGGTCAGCTCGTGCTCGAAGATCTCGGCGTCGGCGGGGGTGGCGAAGTAGCCGTTCTCCTCGCCGGCGGCGCGGTAGGTCCTCACCACGCGGTCGATGATCTGCTTGAGGCTCCACTCCCGCTGCGGGGTGCCGACGGCGCCGCGGAAGTACTTGCTGGTGACGATGTTGACCGCGTTGACGGACCAGGAGTCGGGGAACTCCACGCCGCGCTGCTCGAAGTTGACCGAGCCGTCACGCCAGTTGGTCATGACGACGTCCCGGCGCTCCCAGGTCACCTCGTCGTAGGGGTGGACGCCCGGGGTGGTGTGGATGCGCTCGATCCGCAGGCCCCGGCCGGGCCTGGCGGCGCCCTTGCCGGTGCCCTTGGCGCGTGAACCGCGTGCGGAGCCGCTCGTCGTCTCGGTCACTTCTCCTCCTCCTGGGCAAACGCCCTGCGTGCCCCGCAACTTCCCGGGGCACTGCCTCTCGCATCAGGTGGGCCCGCACGGGGCCGGGGGCGCCCTGGGGTCAGGGCGCGGGGGCGGGGGCGGGCACGGGGGCGCCCCCCTCCGCCGCGGGGGGCCGCTCGTCGCGGAGTTCCGCGATGGCGGCCTCGAAGTCCTCGAGGGAGTCGTACGCCCGGTACACCGAGGCGAACCTCAGGTAGGCGACGACGTCCAGCTCCTTCAGCGGGCCGAGTATGGCCAGTCCCACGTCGTGGGTGGACAGTTCGGCACTGCCGCTGGAGCGCACGCACTCCTCGACCCGCTGCCCGAGGAGCGCGAGGGCGTCCTCGGTGACGGGGCGCCCCTGGCACGCCTTGCGGACACCGGAGATGACCTTGTCGCGGCTGAAGGGCTCGGTGACCCCGCTCCGCTTGATCACCATCAGGGTCGCGGTCTCCACGGTGGTGAAGCGCCGGTTGCAGTCGGGGCACTGCCGGCGCCGCCGGATGGCGGTGCCGTCGTCGGTGGTGCGGCTGTCGACCACACGGCTGTCGGAGTGCCTGCAGAAGGGGCAGTGCACGGGGGGCTCCCTTCCTTCGTCAGCGGGCATCACCGACACCGGGAGGACGGGTGACGACCCCCCCGGAGCAGCGACAAGTGTAGGCGACGCCCGGAGGGCGTGATCCCCGGGGGACCACAACCTGTGGGCTCGGGCATCACTCTAGCCACAAGATGTGGTGTCCGCTGCACGCGTACGGGTGGCGTGTCGGTAGCGCCCGGCTCACCGCCCGCAATCGGCGCTGGTCAGCGCCGAGCGGTCGCCGAGGGCCCGCGGGGGCCGCGGGGAAGGTCACCCGGACGGCCGCCCGGAGGGGCGGGCCGGGCATGCGCGGGGACCGGCGGGAGGGGCCTGCCGGAGGGGCCGCGGGGGCGGGGACGCCCCTTCCGGACGGCGCCCGGAAGGGTGACGCGGACGGGTGTCGCGGACGGGTGTCGCGGAAAGGCGTCCTGGTCCGCCCCGGAGGGGAAGCACGGGTGCCGCGGAGGGGAAGCACGGGTGCCGCGGCGGAGGGGCTGCGATGCACGGCCCGGGGCCACTAGACTGATCATGTCGAACACGTGCTCGTATAGCCCCTTACACCGAAATGCTTGATCAAGTCAGCCGACTCGCTGTAAATTCACTCGAACGTGTGTTTGGCGCAACCTTTCGATAGGAACTACCGTTGGCCTGTTCAGGGAGAACTTCCGTCGAGAGGGGCCGCCGTGACCACCGCAGAAAGCAGCACCGTCCCGGTGCAGGAACGCTCCCAGAAATCCATGGACCAGAATCAGGAAGACCGCCGCGCCGCCGGATCGGGCCTCGTTCCCGACCAGCCCGTCGAGCACGCCGCCGCACAGGACGCCGCGCTGCCGGGCGGCCATGACGTCCCCACCCGGTCGCTTCCGGGCCGGCCGCCCGGAATCCGCACCGACGAATCGGGCCTGACCGACCGCCAGCGCCGGGTGATCGAGGTGATCCGGGATTCCGTCCAGCGCCGCGGATATCCGCCCAGCATGCGGGAGATCGGCCAGGCCGTCGGGCTCTCCAGCACCTCGTCGGTCGCCCACCAGCTCATGGCGCTGGAGCGCAAGGGGTTCCTGCGCCGCGACCCGCACCGCCCCCGCGCCTACGAGGTGCGCGGCGTCGAGGTGGCCCGGCCGAACACCGCGGACAACGCGGGCCGTCCGTCCACCTCGTACGTACCGCTGGTCGGCCGGATCGCCGCAGGCGGCCCCATCCTCGCGGAGCAGACGGTCGAGGACGTCTTCCCGCTGCCCCGCCAGCTGGTCGGCGACGGGGAGCTGTTCGCCCTCAAGGTGAGCGGCGACTCGATGATCGAGGCCGCCATCTGCGACGGCGACTGGGTCACCGTGCGCCGCCAGCCGGTCGCCGAGAACGGCGACATCGTCGCGGCGATGATCGACGGCGAGGCCACCGTGAAGCGCCTCAAGCGCGAGGACGGCCACATCTGGCTCCTGCCGCACAACGCCGCCTACAAGCCGATTCCCGGCGACAGCGCGACCATTCTCGGCAAGGTCGTGGCGGTCCTGCGCCGAATCTGAGACGACCCGTCCGGCCGCCCGCGGAGCCGCGCGCCCTCTCCTCCGGGAGCAGGGCACGCGGCTCCGGCCTTTCCGCCGGGCCCGGCTATTTCCGCTTCGCGACCGCCCGGGGCGGGGGCGCGGAGGAATTGACGGCCGCCAGGGAGCGCCGCACCTGATTGCGGTCGGTGGTGTACCAGAAGTCCGGCATGGAGGAGCGGAAGAATCCGCCGTACCGCGCCGTCGCAAGCCGCGGGTCGAGGACGGCGACCACTCCCCTGTCGTCGGCCGCCCGCACCAGCCGGCCCGCGCCCTGGGCCATCAGCAGGGCCGCGTGCGTGGCCGCGACCGCCATGAAGCCGTTGCCGCCGGCCTCCTCCACGGCCTTCTGCCGGGCGCTCATCAGCGGGTCGTCCGGCCGGGGGAAGGGGATCCTGTCCATGACCACCAGCTGGCACGCGGAGCCGGGCACGTCCACTCCCTGCCAGAGCGAGAGGGTGCCGAAGAGGCAGGTCTCCGCGTCGGAGGCGAAGGCCCGGATGAGCTCGCCCAGGGTGTCCTCGCCCTGGAGCAGGATCGGGTGGTCCAGCCGCTCCCGGAGCGCCTCCGCCGCCGCCTGGGCGGCCCGCATGGAGGAGAAGAGGCCGAGGGTGCGGCCGCCGGCCGCGCCGATGAGGTCGGCCAGCTCGTCCAGCATCTCCGGCCGGTCGGGCTCGCGGCCCGGCGGCGGAAGGTGCCTCGCCACGTAGAGGATGCCCTGCTTGGGATAGGAGAACGGCGAACCCACGTCGAGTCCGCGCCAGACCGGCGGGGCGCCCTCGCCGCGGTCCCGCTCCGGCTCGTCCGTGCGGCGCTCCTCCGGCAGGCGGCCCTCCGGCGGCAGGCCGACCGAGGCCGCGACCCCGCCGAAGTCGCCGCCGAGCTTGAGGGTGGCCGAGGTCAGCACCACGGAGCGCTCGGCGTAGAGGTTCTCCCGCAGCAGGCCCGAGACGGTGAGCGGGGCGACCCGCAGCGAGGCGGCCCCCATCCCGAAGCGGTCGCTGCGCTCGATCCAGACCACGTCGTAGGGCGACTCCTCCAGGAGGCGGTCCGCGGTCTCGTGCAGGGACTCGGCGGAGGCCAGGGTCTGCTTGCGCACGGCGTCCTCGTCGGAGACGCCCTTGTCCCGGACCTCGCCGAGCGAGGTGATGACCGCCCGGCACGCCTCCCGGATCGCCGCCACCGCGTAGGCGAGGTTCTCCGGCAGCTCCTCCACCCGGCCGGGCTGGGCGACCTCCATCAGGCCGTGGTAGTTCTCCGCGGCCGCCTGGAGGGCGTCCACGGCCTTCTCGTTGGCGAGCCGGGCGGCCCGCTTGACCGTGCGGTTGACGGCGGCCGCGGTGAGCTCCGCGGTGGCGACGCCGGTGACCCGGGAGACCAGCTCGTGGGCCTCGTCGACGATGAGCAGCTCGTGCTCGGGGAGGATGGGGGCGCCCTCGATGGAGTCGATGGCCAGCAGCGCGTGGTTGGTGACCACCACGTCGGCCGCCTTGGCGCGCTCGCGGGCCTTCTCCGCGAAGCAGTCCTGGCCGTAGGGGCAGCGCGACGCGCCCAGGCACTCCTTGGAGGTGACCGCCATCTGCGCCCACGCCTTGTCGGAGACGCCGGGGGTGAGGTCGTCCCGGTCGCCGGTCTCCGTCTCGTCCGCCCAGTCGCGCAGCCGCAGGATGTCCTTCCCCAGCTTGCTGCTGGGGCCGCCCAGGGCCTCCGCGGGGTCGAAGAGGCCCTCGCCCTCGTCGCTGGGGGTGCCCTCGTTGGCCCGGTGCAGGCAGAGGTAGTTGGAGCGGCCCTTGAGCATCGCGAACTGCGGCGTGCGCCGCAGCAGCGGACGCAGCGCCTCCACGGTCCGCGGGAGGTCCCGCTCGACCAGCTGGCGCTGGAGCGCGAGGGTCGCCGTGGCGACGACGACCCGGTCCCCGTGCGCCAGGGCGGGCACCAGGTAGGCGAGGGACTTGCCGGTGCCGGTGCCGGCCTGGACCAGCAGGTGCTCGCCGGTGGCGACCGCGTCGGCGACGGCCTCGGCCATCCGCACCTGGCCGGGGCGCTCCACGCCGCCGACGGCGGTGACCGCGGCGTGGAGGAGCTCCCGGACGCGGGCGCGCTCGGCGTCGGGCACGGCGTGGACGGAGGCGTCGTCCGCGACGGGCGGGACGGCTCCGCCGTCCGCCGGGTCGGGGGCGTCGGCCCGGGGACCGGGGGTCTGCGGGCCCGGCGTCGGGGTGGAGGTGTCGTTCGTCATGGCGCGACCAGACTACGGGGCGCCGCCGACAGCGGGGCGGCCCCCGGCGGACCGGGCGGGCGCGGCCGGGCGCGCGGACCGGTGCGGGGCCGGGTGCGGGGCCGGGTGCGGGGCCGGCGGTGCGGGGCGGTGCAGCGGGTTGGGCACGGTGCCGTGGACGGCGGCGTGCGGCCGCTGCGGCCGGTCGCGGTAGCCGTCGAGCAGCAGGCGGTTGCGGTTGAGGCAGAGCCGTTCGATGCGGGGGGTGAGCAGGTCGAAGAGGGCGAAGCGGTCGGCCGCGCCGGGGAAGCGCCGCTGGTACGCGAGGACCTCCTCGCGGACCATGCCCCAGAACTCCTCCTCGGGCACGCCGAGGTGGGCCTCCACCAGGGGGGCGAGGTAGCGGTAGACGCCGACGAAGAGCCCGGAGTGGATGAACTGGCAGAGGAAGTCGGGGCGTTCGCGCAGCAGCACGGCGGCGACGTCGGCGGGCATGTCCGCGAGCTCCGGCAGCGGCCGGTCGCTGACGTTGACGTCGTCGACGAAGTCCTTGACCGCGAGGCGCACCGGGACGTCGCGCTCGTCGAAGAGCACGACGGCGTTCTCGCCGTGCGGGGAGAAGACGGTGCCGTACCGGTAGAGGAAGTGCAGCAGGGGCGGCAGCATCACGGCGAACAGGCGGCGCAGCCAGTCCCGGGCGGCGAGGCCGGAGCGGGCGACCAGCTCGGCGGTGAGCGGGCGGCCGTCGCAGCCGGTCTGCAGGAGCGCGGCCAGGGTGCGGGCGCGCTCGCCCGGGTCCAGGTGGCGGGTGAGCGGCTCGCGCCAGATCGCGCCGAGGAGCTCCTTGTACTGGTAGGGCGCCTCGGGGAGGTCGCCGTACACCGGGTGCTCCACCGTGACGGAGGCGACCTCGCCGAGCAGGACGACCCGGCACTCGTCGCGCAGGAAGGGGTCGCGGTCGCGCAGGGAGTGGACCCAGGCGGTCACGGCGGGGGCCGCGAGGGTCCGCTCGGTGGGCAGGCCGCGCCACACCAGCGTGTTGAGGATGGAGAGCGGGAGCTTGACGTGGTGCCGGTCGGGCCGGCTGGCGTTGAGGAAGGTGCGGATCGACTGCTGGGGCAGCCGGAGGTCGTTGTCGGTGGTGAGGGGGATGATGTCCCCGGCGGCGATCGAGGGCGCGAAGAGGGGGACGACGGTCTCGTCCCACTGCCAGGGGTGGACGGGCAGGAGCAGGTGGTCGTCGGGGTCGGCGCCGCGGGCGAGGAGGGTCCGCCGGAAGGCCTCGCGGACGTCGGGGTCGAGCTCCGCGTCGTAGAGGCGGTCGGGGGTGTCGAGGCCCGCGGTGCCCCGGTAGGCGGCGAGGCGGGTGTGGACGGCGATCCACGGGAGTCGCTGGGGGTTGCGGGACTCGGGGGCCCAGCGGGCGGTGTCGGCGGCGGAGAAGCCGAGGCGGCCCTTGCTGGGGACGATCCAGGGGTGGCCGGTCTGACGGCCCTCCAGGTCGGCGTGGTCCAGGTCGGCGAGCCGGGCGGCGGTGAGGGGGTGGGCGGCGTGGTGGGCGTCGGCGGCCAGGGTGGCGGTGAGCTCGCGGACGAGGTGGCCCGCGGTGTCGCCGCTGATGCCGAGTGCGTGGCGGGCCGCGTGGAGGAGCCGGACCGGGTCGGGGTCGGCGCCGTCCGGCGCGGTGACGCTCTCCGGGTCGACCCGCCAGCTCCCGTACGCGCCGCGGCGGGCGGTGAAGCGGTAGTCGCCGCCGGGGAGGGCGAGCCGGTAGGGCAGGGCGGGGGTGCCGGGGGGTGCGGCAGGGGTGCCGGGGGCGAGGGGCTGCGGGGCGAACAGCTCCTCGTAGCTGAACTCGGCGATCATCTTGGCCGCCAGGCCGCGGCAGGCCTGCCGCCAGGGCCCGGGGGCGAGGTGCGGGGGGAGGTGGAGGGGGCCTTCGGGGGCGGAGGGACGGGCAGGGGACTTCTGCACGGTGGGCTCCTGGTCGGGGACCGGGGGTGCGGGGACGGTGGTCCGGGGTGGGGGCCGCCGGCCGTGGACGGTGGTCCGGTCGGCCGCGGGGCGCGGGAAGGGCCGCGGGTGCGGGTACGGGCGGGGACGGCGGACGGGAGGACCGCCGGGGGCGGTCAGGGGGGATCCGCCGGGGAGCGGCGGGCGGGCGGAACCGGCGGGGCCGGCTGCGGGGAGCGGTCGCGGACCATGAGGGCGGCGCGCTTCCCCGGGAGGTCCAGGTCGGCGGCCCGGCGGAAGCCCGCGGCGCGGAAGGCGGCGACGGAGGCGGCGTTGCGGACGTCCGGCTCGGCGACGACCCGGGTGCAGTGCGGCAGGGCCCGCAGGACGAGGTCGGCGACCGCCCCGATCAGGAGGCCGCCCAGCCCCCTGCCGCGGGTGTCGGCGGGACCGAGGAGGAGGTGGAGGCCGGTGTCGTGCGGCCGGGCCGGGTAGTGCAGGGCCAGCGGGTCGAGGTCGGCCCGGTAGAGCTCCCAGTAGCTCACGGGCCGCCCGTCGAGGACGCCGACGCAGGGGACGCTGCGCCCGTCGCCGGCGAGCTGGGCGCCGACGTGGTCGGCGGTGGTCTCCGGGGGGCCGTCGAGCTCCCAGAAAGCGGCGACCGCCGGGTCGTTCATCCACGCGGCGAGCATCGGGAGGTCGTCGGGCAGGCGGACCGGGCGGAGGCGGAACCGGCCCGCCGGGGTGTCCGCGGCGGGCAGGCGCCCGGGGTCGCCGAGCAGTCCCCCGGGCGGGGCGCCCCCCGGTGCCCGGGTCCGGGTGCCCTCCGGCGCTCCGGACGGGACGGTCATGCCGGGCCGCCGGGGAGGAGGTGCGGGGAGCCCGCCCAGGCCACCGGGTTGGGGACGGTGACGTAGACGGACTGGGTCTCGACCGGCCCGACCAGTTCGTCCATGCCCCGCAGCCGGGTGAGGAGGTTGGCCTTGCAGCGCAGCGTCGGGGAGTCCAGCAGCCGTGCGGGGAGGGTGGAGCCGGTGGCGGCGGTGCGGTCGGCGGCGAGGAAGCGGCGCAGGGCGGCGAGGAGGAGGCGCTCGTCGGCGAGCCGCTGGGAGCCGAACGCGCCGACCAGGCCGAGGAGGTGGTTGATGCCCAGGTAGTAGGCGAAGCGCTCGTCGGCGACCCGGTCGTCGACGAAGGTGTCGCTCCGGGTGCCGATGCCCGGCAGGCGGGCGTCCAGGGCATCGGCACGGGAGCTGCGGAAGTAGTACCCCTGGTTGTCGCGGTAGCGGCCGCCGGCGGGCCAGCCGTCGGCGTCGAGGAGCACCAGGCTGTTCTGCTGGTGGGCCTCCAGGGCCACCCCGGCGCGTCCGTCGAGCCAGAGCACCGGCAGGACGGCGGCGTCGAGGTAGCGCAGGAACCACTCGGCGGCGACGGTGGCGAGCGGGCGGCCGGTGCGGCGGGCGAGGCCGTGCAGCAGGTCGGCGAGGAGGGAGGGGGCGGCGGCGCGCCCGGGTGCGGCGGGGTCGGGCAGCGGCCGCTCGGCGACCAGGCCCGCGACGCACAGCACCCGGTCGGCGGGGCCGAAGGGCTGGAGGCGGACGGCGGTGTCGAGGCCGCCGGCGGTGCCGGGCGGCAGGCCGGGGATGTCCACGCCCAGCCAGGCCGGGTCGCGGACGATGTCGTAGCAGGGGTGGTGGGCGTGCCACTCCGCGGCGAGTCCGCTCTCCAGCAGGCGGTGGACCTCCACCCCCCGGTGGAGCTCCTTGCGCAGGTTCTCCCGGCGGGAGTTGGTGATCCGCAGGCCGAGGGAGAGCTTGAGCATCCAGGGGGTGCCGGGGCGGCAGACGGTGCGGACGGAGGAGGTGGGGTACCAGGGGTCGCCGTGCGCGCCGAGGTCGTGCAGGCGGCCCTCGTCGAGCAGGGCGCGGACGGCGGGACGCAGCGCCAGGTCCTTCGCCTGCCAGGGGTGCAGGGGCAGGGCGACGGTGCCCGGGGGCAGGACCGCGGCGCCGCCGAGGAGGTCCTCGGCGATGCGGGCCGCCGGGACGGCCAGGGCGGAGTCGGCGGCCGCCAGGTCGCGGTCGGCGGCGAACCAGTGGAGGCGGAAGGATCCCCGCAGCTCCGGGGAGTAGGCGTCGGCCTCCGCCCCCCCGATGCCCTCGCGGCTCTTGGGGGTGGGGTGGAGGGGGTGCCCCAGCAGCAGTGCCTGCTCGCCCTCCAGGAAGGGGAGGGGCGGGCGGGCCGCCGCGGCGGGCTCGGAGCGGCGGTGGGCGAGGAAGCGGGCGGTGCGGCGGACCGAGTCGGCGACGCGGCCCGCGAGGTCGGCGATGTCCGCGGCGGAGGCGGGGCCGGCCTCCCGGGTGAGCAGGGCGGCGGCGGTGACGGCGTCGACCGGTACGGCGTCCCGTGGGGCTCCGGCGGGGGCACCGCCGTCCCGGTGGCCCTCGTGCTCCGCGGCCGGGGCGAGCAGGGCGGGGCCGAAGCGGTGCCAGCCGGCGGCCGACCAGTGGCGGACCGGCGCGGTCAGGCGGGCGGCGCCGGCCGCGACCGGGATGCGGAGGACGCCGTCGGGCGGCGGGGCGACGCCGGTCTCGCGGACCCAGCAGCGCAGCAGGCTCTCGAGTGCGGCGTGGTCGGCGGCGAGGTCAGGGTCCGGGTGGAGCAGCGGGTCCGGCCTGGGGGGCGCGGCGGGCCCGTCGGCCGGGGCGCGGCGGCCCGGTCCGGCGGAACCGTCCGGGCGGGCGGCTGCGGCGGCCCGCCAGGGGGCGGCCGCCGGGTCGGGGCCGGCGGCCCGGGCGGGGTCGGCGGCCTGGACGGGGACGATGGTGCTCGGGCCGGTGAGGGCGGGGTCCACTGGCGCCTCCTGCTGGGCAGCGTTTCCGAGCGGCGTAGCGGCGGCAGCGGCGCTGCCCGGACACGTCCGCGGGGTGGCTGGTAAGGCTTACCTTAGTTCGGTGACGGCGGGCAAGCGGCCGGCCACTCGAAGTGGTGATTCCGGCCGCTCGTTTCACCCCGGGGGGTGACGCGGCGAACCGCCGGCCGCGGGCGGCGCGTACGGGGGGCCCGGGCGGTCGTCACGTTTCGGTGACCGTCCGCCAGCGCCCGCAACCGGGGGGCGATGTGCCCCGTCGACCTCGGAGATGGGAAAGTAGTGCCGCCCGACGACGGCGCGAGCCGTGTCTTGAACCCTGGGGGAACTGAGCTCATGTCACCCATACGCAGGGGGCCCCTGCGCCGCCGGACGACCCGCACCGGCACCGGCACCTCCCTCGCCGCCGCCGCCCTGGCGGGCGTCACCCTGCTCGGGGTGACCGCCTGCACCAGCGACGGGGGCTCGTCCGACGCGGGCGGGAGCGTCACCGCCCGGGCGACGTCCGGGGCCGACGGGGGCCTGCCGGGGGACCTGGCCAGCGCGCTGCCGAGCGGCCTGCCCAGCGGCCTGCTCGACGGCCTGCCGAGCAGCCTGGACCAGTTGAAGAACTGGACGTTCGACGACTGGGACAAGTGGGCCCAGGACCACGTCTTCAACAACCCGGTGATCAAGGGCCTGTGGGACCCGCAGAAGATGAAGCAGGCCCGGCCCAAGGACCAGGCGCCCCCGGCGGACCCGCCGAACGACAACGGCAACGGCGGGACCGACAACGGGAGCGACCCGGAGCCCGCCCCGATCCGGGCGACGGCCGTGGAGCGGCCCTACACCAAGTTCGGCGCCGTCGGGAAGATCTTCTTCGACGAGCCCGAGGGCACCGCCGTCTGCTCGGGCACCGTGGTGAGCGACCCGGCGCACCCCGGGAAGAGCAACCTGGTGTGGACCGCCGGCCACTGCGTGCACGGCGGCAGGGGCGGCGACTGGTACAAGCACATCATGTTCGTGCCGGGCTACAACAGCTCGGGCGTGGGCAGCGGCGGGCAGCAGTCGCTGGACCGGGCGCTGGCCCCGCTCGGCCAGTGGTGGGCGGACGACATCGTCACCTCCCCGCAGTGGGCGGCCGAGGGGCCGCCGGCCACCCACGGCCCGGTGAACAAGTCCAGCCAGTACGACTTCGCGGTGCTGCGGGTGCACAACCCGCAGGGGGACGGCCGCTCCCTGGAGGAGACGGTCGGCAGCGCGATCCCGGTGTACTTCAACGCGCCGCGCACCGCCATGGCCCCGGTCGCCAACTGGGGCTACCCGGCCAAGGAGCCCTTCGACGGGCAGGAGCTGTACCGCTGCCGCAGCACGATCCCGCCGGTGCGGCTGTCCTTCGACACCAGCCGGCCGCCGATGCTCGTCATCGGCTGCACGATGACCGCCGGCTCCAGCGGCGGCGGCTGGTTCACCCGGATGCCGGACGGCAGGACGGGCCTGGTCAGCGACAACTCCATCGGCCCGGTGGACAACCCGACCTGGGAGGCCGGCCCGTACCTGGGCACGGTGGCCCAGAAGATGTTCGACTACTTCACGCGCAAGTCGTCCTGACCCGCGGGCACGGCGCGACGGCCGGAGGGCCGGACCCCGATCGGGGTCCGGCCCTCCGGCCGTCGCGCGTCGCCGGGGGCGTCCGTCAGCCCTTGGCGCCGGCCACGGCGTACCGGCCCAGCTCGGCCGCCAGGTCCGCGGCGACCTTGGCCCGCAGCAGCGTGCCCTCGGCGGTGTGCTCGGTACCGGTGATCTCGCCCTCGGCGTGCACCCGGGAGACCAGGTCGCCGCGGGTGTACGGCACCAGGGCCTCGACCTCGATCGAGGGCCGCGGCAGCTCGTCCTCGACCAGCTTGAGCAGCTCGTCGATGCCCTGGCCGGTGCGGGCCGACACCACGATGGCGCGCGGCTCGCGGCGCAGCAGCCGCTGGAGCACCAGCGGGTCGGCGGCGTCGGCCTTGTTGACCACGACGATCTCCGGCACGTGCTGCGCCTCGACGTCGTTGATCACCTGGCGGACCGCCGCGAGCTGCGACTCCGGCTCGGGGTGCGAGCCGTCCACCACGTGCAGGATGAGGTCGGCGTCGGCGACCTCCTCCATGGTGGAGCGGAACGCCTCGACCAGGTGGTGCGGCAGGTGCCGGACGAAGCCCACGGTGTCGGCGATGGTGTAGACGCGGCCGCCCGGCGTGGTGGCGCGGCGCACGGTCGGGTCCAGGGTGGCGAACAGCGCGTTCTCCACCAGGACGCCCGCGCCGGTGAGCCGGTTGAGCAGGGACGACTTGCCGGCGTTGGTGTAGCCCGCGATGGCCACCGACGGCACCTGGTGGCGCCGGCGCTCCTGCCGCTTGGTGTCGCGGCCCTTCTTCATGTCGGCGATCTCGCGGCGGAGCCGGGCCATCTTGACGCGGATGCGCCGCCGGTCCGTCTCGATCTTGGTCTCACCGGGGCCTCGGGTGGCCATGCCGCCGCCCGAGGAGCCGGAGCCGCCGCCGCCCATCTGGCGGGACAGGGACTGGCCCCAGCCGCGCAGCCTGGGCAGCATGTACTGCATCTGGGCGAGCGAGACCTGCGCCTTGCCCTCCCGGGACTTGGCGTGCTGGGCGAAGATGTCGAGGATCAGGGCCGTCCGGTCGACGACCTTGACCTTCACGACGTCCTCGAGGTGGATCAGCTGGCCGGGCGTGAGCTCGCCGTCGCAGACGACGGTGTCGGCGCCGACGGCGGCGACGATGTCGCGGAGCTCCTTCGCCTTGCCCGAGCCGATGTAGGTGCCGGCGTCGGGCACGTCGCGGCGCTGGATCACACCGTCCAGCACCTGGGAGCCGGCCGTCTCGGCGAGGGCGGCGAGCTCGGCGAGGGAGGTCTCGGCCTCCTCCGCCGTGCCGTCCGTCCACACGCCGACGAGCACCACGCGCTCCAGGCGGAGCTGCCGGTACTCGACCTCCGTGACGTCCTGGAGCTCGGTGGAGAGGCCGGCGACACGGCGCAGGGCGGCGCGGTCGCTGCGGTCGTACTGGTCGCCGTCGAAGCCGTGGTCGAGGTCCTCGTCGATCCCCGCGAGGTCCTCGTCCATGAGGGCTGCCGCCCGGAGGTCCTCCGGGCGGCGAGCCGCGCGCCCGGTGGAGTGGTCGCGGTTGTCGAACGTGGAGGTCATCGTGTCCTTAGGGGTGCTGGAACGGATCTGCCGCCGGGATCGTGCCCGGCGTCTCGCCCGGCCTCACTCGGCACTCCTGGTGAACGCCGCGGCGGCGCCGCGGATTCCCGACGATGGTCGCACGCCCGGCGCCGCGGGGTCACCTGCATTTGCCCGGCGGCGGGTCCCGCCCGGGCCCGGCCGGTAGACGTCGTACACCCCCGAGACGCGCAGCATGGCCCGCATGAGGGGGGCCAGTGCGGCCGGGTCGGGCAGCTCGACGGTGTAGGTGTGGCGGACCCGCAGCTCCTGCGGGGGCTCCACGGCGGCGGAGACGATGCCGACGCCCTCGGCGGCGATGGCGGCGGTGAGGTCGGCGAGCAGGCGCGGGCGGTTGAGGGCGTCCGCCAGCAGGGTGACCCGGTAGCCGCGGCGGCGCGGGCCGGAGGTCCAGCCGACCTCGACCGGCGTCCTCCCGGCGGCCCGCATCTGGCGGCCGGCGGGGCAGTCCCGCCGGTGGACGGCGACGGTGCCGCCCCGGATGGCGAAGCCGGTGACCCGGTCCGGGGGGACGGGGGTGCAGCAGCGCGCCAGCCGCACGGGGACGTCGGGGCGGCCGCGCACCTCCACCGGACCCGCCGTGGGGGCGGCGGCGCCGGCCCCGCCGTCACGGCCGTCCCGGTCGGCGCCGCGGGCCGGGGCGGCGGGCGGCGGCCCGCCGTCGGCGGCGGGGGCCGGACCCTCGGCGGCGGGACCCGCGGCGGGATCCTCCGCGGCGGGGACCGGGTGGGCCGCCAGCCAGTGCTCGATGGCCAGCCGGGCGCGGGGGGTGCGGACGTGGCGGAGCCACTCCGGGGAGGGTCCGGAGGGCTCGCCGGGCCCGGGCTCGGTGAGCACGCCCACCACGTCGCCGTCGCCGAGCTGGGTGGAGAGGGCGGCCAGCCGCCCGTTGACCCGGGCGCCGATGCAGCGGTGGCCGACCTGCTCGCCGAGGGCGTACGCCGCGTCCACGCAGGTGGCGCCGGCCCGCAGGGTGAGGGTGGCGCCCTCCTCGGTGACGGCGGTGATCTCCCGGTCGTCGGAGAGGTCCGCGGTCAGGGTGGACCAGAAGGTGTCCGGGTCGGGGGTGTCGCGCTGCCAGTCCAGGAGGCGGGTGAGCCAGCCGGGGCGCGCCGGGTCGGTGCGGTCCAGCTCGTCGCGGTCGGGCTCGGTGCGGCCGGGCGCCTCCGGCCCGTCCGCGTCCGGTCCGGACGCGGGGGGCGCGGACGCGGCGGACCCGGCGGGCCCGTCCTCGGCCGGCCGGTCCCCCTCCGGGCCGCCGCCGGGGCCCTGCGGCTCCGGCTGGCGGGGACTGCCGAGCGCGACCACGCCGAACTCGGCCACCCGGTGCATCCGCCGGGTGCGGACCAGCACCTCCACCACGTCGCCCCGCTCGTCCGCGACCGCGGTGTGCAGCGACTGGTACAGGTTGAACTTGGGTGCGGCGACGAAGTCCTTGAACTCGCCGGGCAGCGGCGTCCAGCAGGTGTGCAGCTCGCCGAGGGCGGCGTAGCAGTCGGCGTTCTCCTCCACCACGACCAGGACCCGCCCGAGGTCCGCGGGGCGCAGCTGCTGGGGGCGGCCGTCCGCCCCGGGGGCGGCGAGCCGCTTGAGCAGCACGCGGTGGACGGAGACGCAGTGCCGGGGCCGGACGGTGACCTCCGCCGCGACCCCCGTCTCGGCGAGCTGGCGGCGCAGCCGGGCGGCGAGGTCGGCGAGGGGCCCGGTGGAGGTGTCGGCGGCGGCGACCAGGGCGGCGGTGCGCCCGTGCTCCTCCGGGTGGAGGGTCGCGAAGACGATGTCCTCCAGCTCCGTCTTGACGACCTGGATGCCGAGGCGCTCGGCGAGCGGGATGAGCACGTCGCGGGTGACCTTGGCGATCCGCACGCGGCTGGCGGGCTTCATGTGCCGGATGGTGCGCATGTTGTGCAGCCGGTCGGCGAGCTTGATGACCATCACCCGGACGTCGTTGCCGGTGGCCAGCAGCATCTTCCGGAAGGTCTCCGCCTCCGCCGCGGCGCCGAAGTCGACCTTCTCCAGCTTGGTGACGCCGTCGACGAGGTAGGCGACCTCCTCGCCGAAGTCCGCCCGGACCTGGTCCAGGGTCATCTCGGTGTCCTCCACGGTGTCGTGGAGGAGGGCGGCGACCAGGGTGGTGGTCTCGGCGCCCAGCTGGGCGAGGATCATGGTGACGGCGAGCGGGTGGGTGATGTAGGGCTCGCCGCTCTTGCGCGTCTGGCCGCGGTGGCCGGCCTCGGCGCTCAGGTAGGCCCGGCCGAGCAGGGCCAGGTCGGCGCGCGGGTGGTGGGCCCGGTGGGCGCGGACGATGGGCTCGATCGCGTCGGGCAGCGGGGGCCGGCCGGTGGCCAGCAGGGCGGCGCGGCCGGCCCTGCCGAGGGCGGCCCGTCCGAGGCGGCGGACGGTCCTCGGGACCGCGGCGGCCGCGGCCCGGCCCGGGGGCTCCTGCACCGCGACCCGCTCCGCCGGGGCCGGGCGCGGGGGGGCCTCCGGGGAGGCCTGCCGCCGGGCGGGTTCGCGGAAGGGCGGCTGCCGGGTCGGCGGCTCCTGGGCGGGGGGCTGCCGCGGGGGCGTGGTCGGGGCGTGCGCGTCGGCCGACGGATCACCGGCTCGAATGGTCATGGGCACCTCCGGCAGCGAACACCGGAGCGCGTCCCGACCCCGGTGGTCCATGCTACCGAGCCCATCACGGCAGGCGACGGTTCACCTGCGGAGCGTCAGAACAATCACCCGATAGGGGGGATTCAACGGAAGCGGCGCTGGGGAGCGGGACCGCTCAGGCCGTCGTGGCCAGCCAGTCGGAGAGGATGACGCCCTCGGCCACGATCACCGCGGGGCCCGTCATCTCCACCCGGCCGTCGGGGTGCTCGGTGATCACCAGCCGGCCGCCGGGCACGTCGACCGTGCAGGTCGCGGACCGGCCGGTGACGGCGGGGTCGGCGCCGTCGCGGCGCGCGACGGCCACGGCGACGGCACAGGCCCCGGTGCCGCAGGAGCGGGTCTCGCCGGACCCGCGCTCGTGGACCCGCATGGCCACGTGGGCCGGACCCCGGTCGACGACGAACTCCACGTTGACGCCGTCGGGGTAGGCCCCGTCCGGGGCGACCGAGGGGGCGGTCAGCAGGTCGCCCGCGTGGCCGAGGTCCTCGACGAAGGCCACGGCGTGCGGGTTGCCCATGTTGACGTTGCGGGCGGGCCAGCGGCGGCCGCCGACGGACACCTCGACGGATTCCGGTCCGGGCAGCACGGCGCGGCCCATGTCCACGGTGACGTCCCCGGGACGGCCGTCCGGCCCGTCCTCGGCGACGTGCGCCCGGCGCACCCCGGCCCGGGTGGCGACGGCCAGGTCGCCGGGCTTGGCGTGGCCGGCGTGGACCAGGTAGCGGGCGAAGACCCGGACGCCGTTGCCGCACATCTCGGCGACGGAGCCGTCGGCGTTGCGGTAGTCCATGAACCACTCGGCGTCGCCCGCGAGGGCCGCGGCCTCCGGGTGGGCGGCGGAGCGGACCACCCGGAGCAGGCCGTCGCCGCCGATGCCGGCGCGGCGGTCGCACAGCCGGGCGACCTGGGCCGGGCCGAGGTCGAGCACGCCGTCCGGGTCCGGCACGATGACGAAGTCGTTCTCGGTGCCGTGGCCCTTGAGGAAGACCGGTCCGTCGGAGGCCGGGGTCGCACCCGGGGTGTGGTCGCTCACGGTGCCAGCGTACGGGTTCGCCCCGGTGCGGGTCGCGGCGGTGCGGGTCACGGCGGGACAGGACAGGAGGGGCGGGCGGAGGCGCGGGGCGGGCGTCAGCCGCGCAGCAGGGCGACGCGCCACACGGCGAGCCCGACGGCGGCGAGCCCGACCAGGGTGTACGCGGCCAGGGGCCGCCAGCCCGCCCGCTCGCCGGAGCCGCGCCGCGGCAGGCCGGGCCAGGTGTAGCCGACCCGCCGGGCCGCCATCGCGCCCCAGCCGACCGAGGCCGAGGTCAGCAGCAGCCCGAGCATCCCGACGACGGCGCCGCCGCCGCCCGACTCGAAGGCGAGCGGGAAGGCGAACATGAGCGAGCCGAGGATGCCGACCACCGCGATCGGCAGCGTCTGCCACCAGCGGAGCCGCCGCCTGGGGCGGATCTCGCGCTCGTGGACCACGCCGTCCGGCGGGGCGGCGGCGGTGCCGCCGATCAGCTCCAGACCGCCGGCGAAGGGGTCCTGCGGGTCCAGCGGGGCGAGCGGCGTCCCGCCGATCCGGTCGGGGAGGGCGGCGCGCAGTCCCGCGGCGGGGGCGTCCAGCCTCCGGTCCGCTTCGGGGCCGGTACCCGTCGACACGCGGCCTCCCCGGACATTCGACGCATGGTGCGACAAGAGATCGTCACCCTGATGTGGTCGATGATGGCACGCCCCCGGGTGGTCACCGCGCGTCACACGAGGTCCTCGGGTGATCCGTGGCCATCACGTGATCCAGCCGTGACCGCGGTGTCCCTCTGCACTTGCACATGCGCCCTGCGTATGCACCGGCCGCCCCGGACGCACGCCGTGCGCGGCGCACGCGCCGGAGGCCGGACCGGCCGGCACGCGGCCCGCCCGGCGCCGGGTCCGGCGCCGGGCAGGGCCGTCCCCGGTCCCGGCGCCGCGTCAGGCCGGTCCTGCGTCAGACCCCGCGCCGTGTCGGGCCCGGACCAGCTCCAGCGCGCGCCGCAGCAGGTCGCCCGGGTCGGAGCCGGTCCCGCCCGGCAGCCAGTGGATCCGCGGGTCGCGGCGGAACCAGGACTCCTGGCGGCGGGCGAAGCGCCGGGTGGCGCGGACGGTCTCCTCGCGGGCCTCGTCCTCCTCGCACTCCCCCGCGAAGTGGGCCAGCACCTGCTGGTAGCCCAGCGCCCGCGAGGCGGTGCGGCCCTCCCGCAGGCCCGCCGCCTCCAGCGTGCGGACCTCGTCGAGCAGGCCGGCCTCCCACATCCGGTCGACCCGCAGCGCGATCCTGGCGTCCAGCTCCGGGCGGGGCACCGCCACACCGAGCTGCACGGTGTCGTAGGCCGAGGTGTGGCCGGGGAGGCTGGCGGTGAAGGGGCGCCCGGTGATCTCGACGACCTCCAGGGCCCGCACGACGCGGCGGCCGTTGCTCGGCAGGATGGCCTCGGCGGCGGCCGGGTCGAGGGCGGCGAGCCGGGCGTGGAGCGTCCCGGAGCCGTGCTGCTCCAGCTCGGCCTCCAGCCGCTCCCGCACCCGCGGGTCGGTGCCGGGGAACTCCATCACGTCGACGGCGGCCCGGACGTACAGCCCGGACCCGCCCACCAGCACCGGGGTGCGGCCGGCGGCGAGCAGCCGGTCGACGACGGCACGGGCCAGCCGCTGGTACTCGGCGACGCTCGCGGCCTCGGTGACGTCCCAGACGTCGAGGAGGTGGTGCGGGACGCCGCGGCGCTCCTCGGGGGTGAGCTTGGCCGTGCCGATGTCCATGCCCCGGTAGAGCTGCATGGAGTCGGTGTTGACGACCTCGCCGCCCAGTTCGCGGGCGAGCGCGACGGCCAGGTCGGACTTGCCGGCGGCGGTCGCGCCGACGACGGCGACAACCCTGGGCTGCGCGGACGGGCCGCCGGGGGCGGCGGGAGCGGCGGGACGGGCGGGGGTGGGGCTGGTCACGCACCCAGTTTCGCAGGCCGCGGGGGGTGGTCGGCCCGGGTGGGCGCCGCTCCGCGGGGGCGGCGGGCGCCGCGACGGCGCCGGACCCGGGCAGGGCGCTCCGGCGCGGCCCCGGCGGCGTCCGCGTCAGGTCCAGGCCGCGACCAGGTAGCCGACCCCGTAGGGCGCCTCGTCGTACAGCAGGCGGCCGCCGAGCCCGGCGCCCCCGGCCGCGCCCGCCAGCACCTGCCAGGGCGCGCGTCCGGCGGCCATCAGCCCGGCCGCGCGGTCCGGCGGCAGCGCGGCCAGGGCGGCGGTGTCGGCGGCGGCGAGGGCACGGGCCGCCGCGGCGTCGAAGGCCTCCGCCCGCCCGTCGAGGTAGCCCGGGGCCTTGAGCGAGCGGCGGGCGCTGCCGTCGCCGAGCACCAGCAGCGCGGTGCGGGGCGCGGCCTCCGCCAGCTCCGCCCCGAGGCGCAGGCAGGCGTCGGGGTCCTCGTCCGGCCGCACGCACCTGGCCTCGCAGGGGCCCGTCCACCCGGCCCGCTCCAGCAGCCAGGCGCCCACGGCCACCGACGCGGTGAGCTCGCCCCACGTGCCGTCGCCGGGGTCCCGGCCCGTGCCGAGGCGGACGGTGCGGTCCACCCCGTAGCGGCGGAAGGAGCCCCGGGCGCCCCAGGGGAAGGAGTTCCGCCGACCGGGGTCGCCCTCGTCCGTGGTGCCGACGACCAAGAGCCGGTCGGGCCGGGCCTCGGCCACGGCGCGCAGCGCCCGGTCGCAGGCGTCGCGCAGCGCGTCCAGCTCCGGGGCGGCGCCGGCGGCGACCTCGGGCACGAGCAGCGGCGGGCAGGGGCAGACGGCGGCGGCGACCAGCATGATCCGCACTCTAGCCGGGCGGTGCGGCGCCGGGCACGGCGCGGGGCGGCGTCGGGAACGGCACGGGGCGGGGCGGCGGGAACGGCGCGGGGCGCCGCGCGGCACGGGAACGGCGCGGGCCCGGCGGGGCGTCGTCCGCCCGCCGGGCCCGTGCGCACGGGTGCCGGTGCCGTCAGTCGCAGCCGCAGGCGCCGCCGGGCGCGGCGGGCAGCGGGGCCGGGACGCCGACGGTGGGCAGGCCCAGCATCACCCCGGCGGGCGCGGCGGCCGGGGCCGCGTGGCGCCGCTCCCAGGCGTCGCCCGCGCGGGTCCGGCGCACCGCGAGCGGGGCGCCCTCGGCCAGCAGGTGGTGCGGGGCGGCGTAGGTGACCTCGACGGTGACCATGTCGCCCGGGCGCGGGGCGGGTCCCTCGGGCCGGGTGAAGTGCACCAGGCGGTTGTCGGGGGCGCGGCCGGAGAGCCGCTCGGTGCGGTCGTCCTTGCGGCCCTCGCCCTCGGCGACGAGGACCTCCAGGGTGCGTCCGAGCTGCTTCCTGTTCTCCGCCCAGGAGATCTCCTCCTGGAGGGCGACCAGCCGCTCGTAGCGCTCCTGGACGACCTCCTTCGGGATCTGGCCGTCCATCTCCGCGGCCGGGGTGCCGGGCCGCTTGGAGTACTGGAAGGTGAAGGCCTGGGCGAAGCGGGCCTCGCGGACCACGTGCAGGGTCTGCTCGAAGTCCTCGTCGGTCTCCCCGGGGAAGCCCACGATGATGTCGGTGGAGAGGGCGGCGTCCGGCATGGCGGCGCGGACCTTCTCGATGATGCCGAGGTAGCGGTCCTGCCGGTAGGAGCGGCGCATGGCGCGCAGCACGGTGTCGGAGCCGGACTGCAGCGGCATGTGGAGCTGGTGCATCACGTTGGGCGTCTCCGCCATGGCGGCGATGACGTCGTCGGTGAAGTCGCGCGGGTGCGGCGAGGTGAAGCGGACGCGCTCCAGGCCGTCGATCCGCCCGCAGGCGCGCAGCAGCTTGGAGAACGCCTCGCGGTCGCCGATGTCGGAGCCGTAGGCGTTGACGTTCTGGCCGAGCAGGGTGACCTCGACCACGCCCTCGGCGACCAGCGCCTCGACCTCGGCGAGGACGTCGCCGGGCCGGCGGTCCTTCTCCTTGCCGCGCAGCGCGGGGACGATGCAGAAGGTGCAGGTGTTGTTGCACCCGACGGAGATGGCGACCCACGCGGCGTACGCGGACTCGCGCCGGGAGGGCAGCGTGGAGGGGAAGGTGTCCAGCGACTCCAGGATCTCCACCTGGGCCTCGGACTCCACCCGGGCGCGCTCCAGCAGCGCCGGCAGGTGGCCGATGTTGTGGGTGCCGAAGACCACGTCGACCCAGGGGGCCCTGCGGACGATGGTGTCCCGGTCCTTCTGGGCCAGGCAGCCGCCGACGGCGATCTGCATCCCCGCCCGGTCCGCCTTGACGGGGGCGAGCCGCCCCAGGTTGCCGTACAGCCGGTTGTCGGCGTTCTCCCGCACCGCGCAGGTGTTGAAGACGACGACGTCGGGGCTGCCGTCCTGGTCGGCCTTGACGTAGCCGGCGTCCTCCAGGAGGCCCGACAGCCGCTCGGAGTCGTGGACATTCATCTGGCACCCGTAGGTGACCACTCGGTAGGTTCGCGCGCTCATCTCAGGGCCAAGGGTACGCGCCCCGGGCCCCCCGCCGCCCCTCCCCTCCGGAGGCCGCGGATGGCAGGATCCGGGCATGGCCGACTCCGCAGCACGCCTGCTCCCCCGCCTGGCCGCGGCGGTCCGCAGCCGCGCCTCGTCCCGGCTGTGGCGCGCGGGCACGGCGCTGGCCGTCGTCGCGTCCCTCCTGCTGGGGTGGTGGCTGTCCGCCCCCGAGGCGCCGTCCTACCCGCGGGGCACCGTCGGCTTCGCCACCGGGGTGCCGCGCGGCGTCTACCAGAAGTACGGGACGATGCTGCGGGCGTACGTGCACACCGCGATGCCGGGGGTGGAGCTGCGGCTGGACGCGTCGGAGGGCTCGCCGGACAACCTGGAGCGGGTGGCGACCGGGCGGGACTCCTTCGCCATCGCCACCGCGGACGCCGTGGCCGTCTACGACGGGCCCGGGAGGGAGCGGCTGCGGGCGATCGCGCGGCTGTACGACGACTACCTGCAGCTGGTGGTGCCGGCCGGCTCGCCGGTGCGCAAGACGGCGGACCTCAGGGGGCTGAGGGTCGGCGTGGGCCAGCCGCAGTCCGGGGTGTCCCTGGTGACCAAGCGGCTGCTGAGGGCCGCAGAGCTGGACCCCACCCGCGACATCACGCCGATGCCGATGGGCATCGGCGCCGCGGCCGACGCCCTGCGGGACGGGCGGATCGACGCCTTCTTCTGGTCCGGGGGCCTGCCGACCGGGGCGGTGGAGGACCTCTCCCGCCAGATGCCGATCAGGCTGGTGCCCCTCGGCGAGCTGGCCGGGGCGCTGCACCAGGGCGGCGACGACGGCTCGGAGGCGTACCGGGCCGCGGTGATGCCCGCCGACGCCTATCCGCTGGCGATCGCCCCGGGGAAGCCGGTGCCGACGGTGGCCGTGGCCAACCTGATGGTCACCCGTGACGACACCGACACCTCCCTGGTCCAGCGGATGACCCAGGCGGTGGTCGGCAGCCGGGACGCGATCGGGGCCCAGGTGCACGCCGCGCAGCTGATGGACCTGCGGACGGCCGTGTACACCGCCCCGCTGCCGCTGCACGAGGGGGCGCGCCGCTACTACGCCTCCGTGAAGCCCTGAGCCGCCCGCGGGTCGCGCACCGCCGCGCGCGACGCCGTATTCGACCGGTTCCTCCCGGCGTTCCCCGGACGGGAGGGGAGGGGAGATGGTCCCGCCCGGCCGGGCCCCCTAACCTGATCCCCTGAACGGCTGAACGGCTGAACGGCCGGACGGCACTCGAGCCAGGGGGCGGGGCATGCAGACCGGGGGTGGACCCGACGGCGAGGAGCGCGCGCAGGGCGCGCCCGCCGGGCGGGAGCAGGGGGACGGCCCCCGGGCCGCCGACCGGGACGGGGCCGAGGGGCACCCGGGACGCCTGATCGACAACCGCTACGAGCTGCAGCGCCGCCTGGGCCGGGGCGGCATGGGGGTGGTCTGGGAGGCCAGGGACACCCGGCTGCACCGGCAGGTGGCGGTCAAGGAGCTGCTCTTCCGGGGCGCCGTGGACCCCGAGACGCAGGCCCAGTGGGTGGAGCGCGCCCGCCGCGAGGCACAGGCCATCGCCCGGATCGGCCACGAGCACGTGGTGACGGTGTACGACGTCACCGAGGCCGACGGCCAGGTGTGGATCGTGATGGAGCAGGTCGACCCGCGCTCCCTGGCGGACCTGCTGCGGGCCAACGGGCGGCTGCCGCTGCAGGACGCGGCCCGGATCTGCCTGGAGGTGCTGCGCGGGCTGCGGGCGGTGCACGCCGCCGGGGTGCTGCACCGCGACGTCAAGCCGCACAACGTCCTCTTCCGGCGCGACGGCCGCGCGGTGCTGATGGACTTCGGCATCGCCACCTTCGAGGGCGCCGCCCAGGTGACCCGGCTGCACGAGACCGTGGGCACGCCCGCCTACCTGGCGCCGGAGCTGGCCGTGCCGTCCGACCGGCGTCCGCCCGGCCCGGCGAGCGACCTGTGGTCGCTCGGCGTGGCCCTGTACGAGATGGTCGAGGGCAGGCTGCCGTTCCGCGGCGCGACCCCGTACGAGGTGCTGCTGGCCGTCCGCGAGGAGGAGCCCCCGCCGCCGGTGCACGCCGGTCCGCTGGGGCCGCTGCTGGCGGGGCTGCTGGCCAAGGACCCGGCGGACCGGACGACCGCGGACCGGGCCGAGGAGCTGCTGCGCCACGTGGTGCAGGACACCCCGGCGACGCCCTCCTCGCTCGACCTGCGGACCTGGCGCCTGGTCGGGTCGGACACCGGCGGCGGCACCGGCACCGGCGGCGGGAACGGTTCCGGGGGTGCCCGCCGGGACGGCGGCCCCGCCGAGCCCGGCCCCGGCGGGGACCGGCCGGTCCGGCGGGCGTGGTGGCGGGACCGGCGGCTGCGGCTGCCGGCGCTGGCGGTCGTGCTCGCCCTGGTGGCGGGCGCGGCCTGGCTCGGCCACCGCGGCCGGGACGCGCAGGACGACCTGGCGGACTCCCCGACGATGGTGCAGGCGCGCCAGCGCGGCATGCTGGTCATCGGCGTCAAGCAGGACCAGCCGGGGCTGGGCGTGCTCGTGGACGCGCACCGGAGCCTCTACCGGGGCTTCGACGTGGACCTGGCCTCGTTCATCGCCCGGGACCTCGGGTTCGGGGCGTCCCGGGTGCGTTTCACCACCGTGAACACCGGCAGCCGGGAGCTGATGCTGCAGAACGGCTCGGTGGACCTCGTGGTGGCCAGCTACAGCATGACGCCGGAGCGGGCCCGGGAGGTGACCTTCGCCGGGCCGTACTACCTGACGGGACAGGACCTCCTGGTCCGCACCGACCAGACCGGCGTGCAGGGCGCGGAGGACCTGGCCGGCCGCACGGTGTGCACGGCCTACGGATCGACGCCCGGGAAGCGGCTGGCGAGGCTCTTCCCCGCCATCAGGGTGGCGTACCGCAACGCCTACGCCCTGTGCGTCGACGACCTGCTGGCCCACCGGGTGGACGCGGTCTCGACCGACGACATCATCCTGGCCGGCTACATGAACCAGAAGGAGTACCGCGGCCGGCTGCGGCTGCTGCACGCCCCCTTCGGGTCGGAGTCGTACGGCGTCGGCATGGCGCTGGGCGACGAGGCGATGCGGCGCCGCGTGTGCGCGTCGATCGACCGCTACGTCGACAGCGGCGCCTGGCACGCCTCGTGGAAGCGGTGGCTGGAACCGCTGGGCCTGCTGCAGCCGAGGCCGGGCACCTGCTCCGACCAGACCTGGCGGAACACCGGCTGACGCGGTGCGGAGCCCGGCGGGCGGTGTCCCGGGGCCGGTTCCGGCCTCAGTCCACCGTGCGGCGCGGGGCGGTCAGGGTCACCCGCAGCCCCGTCGGCTCGCCCGGGCCGAACTCCAGCGCCCCGCCGGTGGCCGCCAGCAGGGTGCGGGCGATGGAGAGGCCGAGGCCGGACCCGTCGACGTTCTGGTGGCGGGGGCTGCGCCAGAAGCGGTCGCCGATCCGTGCCAGCTCCTCGTCGGTCAGCCCGGGCCCGCCGTCCGCCACGGTGACGGCGACGTCGTCGCCGCGCAGGGCCACCGACACCCGCACCGGCTCCCCGCGGGGGGTGAACTTCAGCGCGTTGTCGACCACCGCGTCCAGCGCGCTGCCGAAGCCGACGGGGTCCGTCCAGCCCAGGGCCATCGGCGGCCCCTCCCAGGCCAGCTCCACACCGCGCTGCCCGGCGACCGGCCGCCAGGCGTCCACCCGCCCCAGCGCCAGCCTGACCAGGTCGGTGCGGACCGCCTCGGGGCGGGCGTGCTCGGCGGTGGCGAGCCCCAGGAGGTCGTCGAGGACGCGGGCCAGGCGGCGGCCCTCCTCGCGCACCGCGGCCAGCTCCTCCTCGTGGCCCTCGGGCAGTTCCAGGCCCAGCAGCTCGATCCGCAGCATGAGCGCGGCCAGCGGGTTGCGCAGCTGGTGGGAGGCGTCGGCGACGAAGTCCCGCTGGCGCTGCATGGACAGCTCCACGTGGTCGGCCATCTCGTTGAAGGACCCGGCGAGGCGGCGCAGCTCCGGGGGGCCGCCGGCGGGGGCGACGCGGGCGTTCATCCGTCCGGTGGCGATCTCGTGGGTGGCCCGGTCGAGGACCCGCACGGGACGCAGCACCCAGCCGGTGAGGCGGACGGAGGCCAGCACGGCGAGGGTCATGGCGGCGGCCTCGCCGGCGCCCAGCAGCAGCCAGCGGCGCAGGATGCGGGCGCGCAGCGCGCCGGTGGGCGAGTCGGTGTAGACCACGGCCACCACGTCGCCGTCGCGGACCACCGGGGAGGCGACCGTCAGGGTGCGGTCGTCCGACCAGGGCCAGACCTGCGGGGGGTTGTGGCTGCGGCGGCCGTCGAGCGCCTCCTGGAACGGCTCGCTCCGGGGGCCGTCCTCCTGGCTCCACCAGCCGCCCGGGGAGACGGCGAGGGCGCGTCCGCTGCGGGAGAAGACCCCGGCCCGGATGCCGTACACCTCGCTGTACCGGACGATCTCGGCACGCAGGACGTCCAGCGGGGCGGAGTCGCCGCTGTCGGCGGGGACGTACTGGGCGAGGCCCGCGAAGCGGGCGGAGTCGTCGATCCGGTCGACGACGACGCGCTGCTGCTCGGCGGCGGCCTCGGCGGCGGCGAGCGGCACGCCGAGGGCGGCCAGGACACCGGCCATCAGGGAGAGGAGGATGCCGAGGAGGCGGGTGCGCATGACGGGTCAGCGGCCGCTTCCGGGGGCCGGGGGCGGGGCCGCCTGGTTCCGGGCCGCCGCGGGCGGGGCGGGCGGCCCGTCCGGGGGCTCGGGGACCAGCCGGTAGCCGACGCCGCGCACCGTCTCCACCAGTGCCGGCAGCGCGAGCTTGGCGCGCAGCGAGGCGACGTGGACCTCCAGGGTGCGGCCGTTGCCCTCCCAGCCGCTGCGCCACACCTCGCTGAAGATCTGCTCCCGCCGGTAGACGACGCCGGGGTGCTGGGCGAGCAGCGCCAGCAGGTCGAACTCCTTGCGGGTGAGCGGGACCTCGCGGCCCTCCACGGTCACCCGGCGGCACTCCCGGTCGATGGCGATGCCCCGGGCCGCCAGCGGACCGGCCTCGGCGGCCCGGTCGACGGCGGCCGGTGCGCCGGTGCGGTCGGCGGGCGGCGCGGAGCCGCGGCGGGCGACGGCGTGGATGCGGGCGAGCAGCTCGCCCATGTCGTACGGCTTGGTGACGTAGTCGTCGGCGCCGAGGTTGAGGCCGTGGATGCGGGACCGGGTGTCGGCGCGCGCGGTGACCATGATCACGGGTACCCCGCTGGAGTCCCGGATCCGGCTGCACACCTCGAAGCCGTCGCGGTCGGGCAGGCCGAGGTCGAGCAGCACCACGCGGTAGGGCTCCGCGCCGTCGGGCACGAGCGCGTCGAGCGCCTCACTGCCGCTGCGGGCGTGGCGCACCTGGAAGCCGTGCCTGCCGAGTACGGCCACCAGGGCGGCCGCCACGCGGTCGTCGTCCTCGACGAGGAGCAGGCGCATCCCGCTCTCCCCTTCCGCCCGGATTCCCTGACGGTGCCGTCCGGCTCCGTGCCGTCCGGACCCGTCCGTGTCGCTGTCGGTGTCCGTGTCGCTGTCGCTCTGTCCATGTCGCTTCGGCAGGCCGCCGCGGTTCCCTGAATCCACGCCCAGGCCACCCGTCCCGGTCAACCCCGATCCGGTGAACCCGCAGGTACCGTTATTGACCTGGAACCTTGCCGACGGCGCCGTCCGCCACCTGCGGGGAGGTCCTCCGTGTCCCGATCGTGATCCTCAAGTTCCGCTCAGATCTGCTGACGGAGCGTCGCATGCGCTCCTATGGTCACCCCACCGGGGCTGCGGACTCCGCCGGTCCGCGCCCCGGCTGAACAGCCGGTACGGCCGGCGGGGAACGGGCAGCCGGCGGAAGCAGCCGGCAGGACGGCGAGAAGGAGCAGTGTGCGCATGACCGAGGCCGCCACCTCCGGGACCACCGCCGGGGCCGACGCCCTGGTGTCGCTGAAGGGCGTGAACAAGCACTTCGGTGCCCTGCACGTGCTCCAGGACGTCGACCTGGAGATCGCCGCGGGCGAGGTGGTCGTGGTGATCGGCCCGTCCGGCTCCGGCAAGTCCACCCTCTGCCGCACGATCAACAGGCTGGAGACGGTCGACTCCGGCACCATCACCGTGGACGGCCGGCCGCTGCCCGCCGAGGGCCGGGAGCTGGCCCGGCTGCGCGCCGAGGTCGGCATGGTGTTCCAGTCCTTCAACCTCTTCGCGCACCGCACGGTGCTGGAGAACGTCGTCATGGGCCAGGTCAAGGTGCGGAAGGTGCCGCGCGACCAGGCCGAGGCGAAGGCCCGGACGCTGCTGGACCGGGTCGGCGTCGGCGCCCAGGCCGACAAGTACCCGGCGCAGCTCTCCGGCGGCCAGCAGCAGCGTGTCGCCATCGCCCGCGCCCTGGCCATGGACCCCAAGGTGATGCTCTTCGACGAGCCCACCTCCGCCCTGGACCCCGAGATGATCAACGAGGTCCTGGAGGTGATGCGGCAGCTGGCCGCCGAGGGCATGACCATGATCGTGGTCACCCACGAGATGGGCTTCGCGCGCTCCGCCGCCAACCGGGTCGTCTTCATGGCCGACGGGCGCATCGTCGAGGAGAACACCCCGGAGGCCTTCTTCACCGCGCCCCGCAGCGACCGGGCCAAGGACTTCCTGTCGAAGATCCTCCACCACTGAACCGGGCCGCGGCCGCCCTTCCGGCCCGATCCCGCCCCCTCCCGTCCCCTCCTCCCGTCCGCTCCCGCACCCGTCCGCTCCCGCACCCTGCCGCCGAGCAGGCCGACGCCCGCTCCCCGTGGCCGGGGGCCGGGCGAGACCCCGCCAAGGAGAGAACCCGCATGAGGACTCGTCGCACCGCCGCGGCCGCACTGGCCGTGCTCGCCCTGACCGCCGTCGCCGCGTGCGGCAAGGAGGGGTCGCCGAACGGCGACAGCTCGGGCCCCGCCTCCTCGTACGAGGTGAAGAAGGACGTCTCAATCTCCGGCTCCCCCACCTTCGACGCGGCGAAGAAGCGCGGCAAGCTGATCGTCGGCGCCAAGGCCGACCAGCCGAACCTCGGCTTCGAGGACGTCGCCAACGGCACCCGCACCGGCTTCGACATCGAGATCGCCAAGATGGTCGCCGCCGACCTGGGCTTCCCCGCCGACAAGGTGGAGTTCAAGACCGTCCCGTCGACCAACCGCGAGACGGCGATCTCCGGCGGCGAGGTCGACTACTACGTCGGCACCTACACCATCAACGAGGACCGCAAGCAGAAGGTCTCCTTCGCCGGCCCGTACTACGTCGCCGGCCAGGACCTGCTGGTCGCCAAGGACAACACGGACATCACCGGCCCCGAGGCCACCAAGGGCAAGAAGGTCTGCTCGGCGACCGGCTCGACCTCCATCGAGCGGATCCGGAAGTACGGCGCGCAGATCGTCGCCTTCGACACCTACTCGCAGTGCGTCGACAAGCTGCTCGACGGCTCGGTCGACGCCGTCACCACCGACGACGCCATCCTCAAGGGCTACGCCGCCAAGTACGAGGGCAAGCTCAAGGTCGTCGGCAAGCCGTTCTCCCAGGAGCCCTACGGCGTCGGCCTCAACAGGGCCGACAAGCCGCTGCGCGACGCGATCAACAACGCGATCGAGGCGCACGAGAAGAACGGCGACTGGAAGAAGGCGTACGACGCGACGCTCGGCAAGTCCGGGTCGAACGCCACGCCCCCGCAGCTCGTCCGCTACTGACCGAACCCCCGGGGCGGCGGCCGTCCGGCCGCCGCCCCGGCCACGCCCGAATCCCCACCCCGGGAGGAGGAAGGCCGCCTTGGACCTCCTGTTCCGCGACCACAACCTCGCACTCTTCCGCGACGGCTTCCTGCACACGGTCGAGCTGACCGCGATCAGCGGCCTGCTCGCCCTGCTGCTGGGGGTGCTGCTGGCCGCCTTCCGCGTCTCGCCCGTGCCGCCGCTGCGCGTCTTCGGCACGGTCTGGGTGAACGTGCTCCGCAACACCCCGCTCGTCCTGCTCTTCTTCGCCGTCGTCTTCGGCCTGCCGAAGATCGGCGTCTCGCTGGACTACTTCACCTTCGCCGTGCTGGCGCTGGGCTGCTACACCTCCAGCTTCGTCTGCGAGGCGGTGCGCTCGGGCATCAACACGGTGCCGCTGGGCCAGGCCGAGGCGGCCCGCAGCCTGGGCATGACCTTCGGCCAGACGCTGCGCCTGGTGGTGCTGCCCCAGGCCACCCGCACGGTGGTGGCGCCCCTCGGGTCCGTCCTGATCGCGCTCGCCAAGAACTCCGCGATCGCCGGCGCGTTCAACGTCTTCGAGCTCTACGGCGTGATGCGGACCTGGAACGAGCGCGGCTACGACATCGTCGCGATCTTCTTCTGGGTGGCCGTGGGCTACCTCGTCATCACCTTCGCGATCAGCGGGCTGTTCCGCGCCCTGGAGAACCGACTGGCGGTGGCACGATGAGCGGCAGCGTCCTCTACGACGCCCCGGGCCCCCGGGCCCGCCGGCGCAACCTCGCCGTCGGCGTGCTCGCCACCGCGGGCATCGCCGCCCTGGTCTGGGTGGCGGTGGCGCGGCTGGCCTCGCACGGGCAGTTCTCGGCCGACATGTGGGCGCCGTTCCAGTACAAGAACGTGCAGGAGCGGCTGCTGCACGGGCTGCAGGACACCCTGACCGCGTTCGCGTTCGCCGCCGTGCTGTCGCTGCTCCTCGGCGCGCTGCTGGCGGCCGGGCGGCTCTCGGACCACCGGCCGGTGCGCTGGTTCTGCACCGCCTTCGTCGAGTTCTTCCGGGCGATGCCGCTGGTCATCATGATCTTCGCGCTCTACCAGGGGCTCTTCGGCGACGCACCGCTGTGGGCGCTGGTGACGGGCCTGACGCTGTACAACGGCTCGGTGCAGGCCGAGATCTTCCGCGCCGGCATCAACGCCGTGCCCCGGGGGCAGGCCGAGGCGGCGTACGCGCTCGGCATGCGCAAGTCCCAGGTCATGGGCGGCGTGCTGGTGCCGCAGGCCGTCCGGGCGATGCTGCCGTCGGTGCTCAGCCAACTGGTCGTCACCCTCAAGGACACGTCGCTCGGCTACATCATCACCTACGAGGAGCTGCTGTACGTCGGCAAGCTGATCGCGGGCACCACCAGCACCGCCGAGGGCTACCCCTACGTGCCGGTCGTACTCGTGATCGCGCCGGTCTACATCGGCCTGTGCCTGGCCCTGTCCGGCCTGGCCCGGTGGCTGGAGACCCGCGGCCGCCGGAACCGCGGCGCGGGGCCCGGCGCACCGGCGAAGGACGCGGGGACGGGCGGCGCGGGCCTGCCGGCCGCGGCGGGGCCCGCGGCCGCGGGATCGGCGGCCACCGGGGAGTGAGCCGGCGGGAGGCGGACCGCCGGGGAGCGGACCGCCTCGGCCGACGCAGCATCAACAGCCCCCGGAGCGCCCGGCGCCCCGGGGGCTCCCCGGTCTCCGCGGCGCGATCCGGCGTGCACCCGGAGCTGCTTGACGCGCCCCCCGGCGATCTGTTGCATTGCTCTTCGTGACAGGATGCGGGGTACTGCGGCCAGGCGGCCCACCGGGCGGACCGACACACCGTCGGCTGCGCCGTACGCGACCCCCGCAGCCCCTCCCGGGAGCCGCACCGTGGATCCGGTGATCATCATCGGGGCCGGACCGGTCGGCCTCGCCCTCGCGCTCGACCTCGCCCGCCACGAGGTGCCCAGCGTCGTCCTCGACGACGGACCGGGCCTGTGCCCGGAGTCGCCCCGCACCACCGTCCTGCGCCCGGACACCGCGGCCCAGCTCGCCCGGCTCGGCTACACGCGCGCCGCCGCCGACGGCGCCGCCTGGGACGCCTGGCACGTCCTGCGACGCCGCCAGGAGGTGCTCAGCCTCGACCTGTCCGCGACGCCCGTCCTCCACCTGCCCCAGCACCGCCTCCAGCGCGGCCTGCGGGACGCCGCCGGCGCCGAGCCGCTGGTCGAACTGGTGCCGCTGCAGCGCGTCGAGGAGCTGGAGCAGGACGGCGACGGGGTGGGCGTGCTCACCCGGCACGCCCAGGACGGCCGGTCCACCTGGTGGCGCGGCAGCCACCTCGTCGGCTGCGACGGCGCCCGGTCCACGGTGCGCCGCCTGCTGCGCGTCCGCTTCCCCGGCCGGACGGCCGTCGACCGGTACGCCGTCGCCACCCTCCGTGTCGACCTGCCCTTCCCCGGCGAGGCCCGGCTGCACCGCGACCCGCCGTGGCACGGCGACCGCGAGGCCCTGGCCCGCCCGCTGCCCGACGGCGTGTGGCGGCTCGACTGGCGGCTGCCGCCCGGCCGCCCCTCCCCCGCCGAACCCGTCGACCCGCACGCCACCTGGCCCGGCATCGTCACCGGCGACACCCTGGTCGCCCGGGTCCGCGCCACCCTGGCGGGCTGGTGCGGCGAGGTCCCCCGCTACGAGCTGCTGGCGGCCGCCGACCACACCGTGCAGCAGCGGCTCGCCGGGCGGTTCCGCACCGGGCGCTGCTTCCTCGCCGGCGACGCCGCCCACCTGCACGGTGCGCTCGGCATGCAGAACCTGGACGACGGGCTGCGGGACGCCGCCAACCTCGCCTGGAAGCTCGCCCTCGTCTGGCACCACCACGCCGGCGACGCCCTGCTGGACTCCTACGAGGCCGAGCGGCGCGGCGCGGTCGGCGCACGGCTGCGGGCCGTGGACCAGGCCATGCCGCTGCTGCGGCCCGTCAAGGGCTGGCAGCAGGCCCGGCGCAGCCTGCTGTCCGGCTCCTTCCGCCGGCACGCCCCGCTGCTGGCCGACGGCACGCTCGGCACCGGGCGCTTCGGCAGCCCCCCGGCCTACCCGGGCGGCCCCGGCGGCCCGGCCCGGTCCGGCGGGGCGGGCGGCGGCCGGGGCGGGCGGGGCGCCACCGCACTCTCGGAGGGCATGGCCTCCACGGCGTCGGGCGTCCTGGTGCCGGACGTCCCGGTGATCACCGCCGACGGCGCGCACCACCGGCTGTACGAACGGCTCGGCCGCGGGTTCCTGCTGGTGCTGGTGGCCCCCGGCACGGGGGTGTGGGCCAGCGAGCACTGGCTGGGGGCCGGGCTGATGCCGCGGCTCGCGGCGTCCGCCGCGGCGCTGCCGGCGCCCGCCGAGGTGGTGGTGGCCGAGGTGTACGAGGGTGCGGCCGCCCACACCGTGCTGCTGGTCCGGCCGGACGGCCACCTGGTCGGCACGGTCCAGGGGCACCGGCCGGAGGAGCTGCGGGAGCTCGCGGACCGCGCCCGCGGCGGCCCCGCCGCCCTGCCCGCCGCGGAGCCCGCCGGCTGAGCCTGCCGGTCGGCCCCGGGGGTCGGCCCCAGGGGTCGGACCCGGGGGTCGGACCCGTGCGGTGAGCCCGGAGGCCGAACGCACGGGTCGGGCACGGGGGCCGCACGCGGCGGTCGGCGGCGCGGCTGAGCAGGCCACCGGCGCCAGGAGCGGCTCGCAGGGGAGCAGCACCGCGGGACGGCGGTGCTGCGGTGCTGCGGGATGCGGGGGTGCGGGATGCGGGGGTGCGGGGGTGCGGGCCGCCGACGGCGCCGCAATGCGTCCTTGACCGGGTTCCGCCCACGTGGTTGAGTCCGACCGTGGGACTTCTCGGCATCAGGCTCTTCCGCCGTACGCACCTGGACACGGTCCGGTACGTCGGCTGCCTGTGTTGCCGCTGCGCCGTCTGACCGACCCCGTCCGCGGATCCCGCCGGCCGCCGCCCCGCAGCCCGCGCCGTCCGCGCCGTCGCGCCCAGCGCAGTCGCCCCGCCGCACTCCCGGCCGGGCCATCCGCACCCGCAGTCGCCCGCATCCGGGCGCCGCCCCAGGACGGTCCTCCTTGCCCCGCACCGACTCATCCGCGTCCGCATCCGCATCCGCATCCGCATCCACCCGCACATACGCCGCCTCCTCCCGTACATCCGCGCCTGCCCCGCCGGTGTCCGCACGCGTGACGCGGGGGAACCCGGCGGCCGGCAGCCGGGCGGCCGAGAACCCGAGGACCGGGACCCCGGCGGCCGCTCCTGCCGCAGCCGCTCCCGTGGTGGCCGCTCCTGCGGACGGCGGCCCCTCGCTCGCCGAGCTGCTGGACTTCGCCCACCGCACCGCCGCCGACCCCGGCGTCCTGGCCCGGCTGCCGCTCCGTCCGAAGGAGCGGACCTGGATCGCGCTGGAGGGGCCCGGCGGCAGCGAGGCCTGGGTGATCGGCTGGCCGCCGGGGAGCGGAACCGGCTGGCACGACCACGGCGGCTCCCGCGGCGCCTTCGCCACCGCCGCGGGCCGGCTCACCGAGCAGTCGCTGGCCGCGGAGCTGCCCACCGAGGGGTGGCGGACGCTGGAGCTGGTGGAGGGCGTCGACCGCGAACGCGACCTCCCGGCCGGGCGAGGGCGGGCGTTCGGCCCCCACCACGTGCACCAGGTGGTGAACGCCTCACCGGAGGGGCACGCCGTCTCGGTGCACGTCTACCACCCGCCGCTGCCCCTGCTGCGGCGCTACAGCAGGGACGGACAGGTACTGCGCCTGGAAGCCGTCGAGGAGTCCGAGGAGTGGACGCGGTGACAAAAACACCCCGCAGCATCGACCAGGTCCTCGCGGCGGTCCGCGCCCGCCTCGACAGGGTGACGCCCCGTCAGGCGGATGCCGCCGTGCGGGAGCAGGGGGCGCTGCTGGTCGACATCCGCTACGCCGCGCTGCGCGCACGGGACGGGACGGTGCCCGGCGCCCTGGTCGTCGAGCGCAACGAACTGGAGTGGCGTCTCGACCCGCAGTGCGACCACCGGCTGCCCGAGGCCGTCCACCACGGCCTGCGCGTGATCGTGCTCTGCAACGAGGGCTACGCCTCCTCCCTCGCCGCGGCCTCCCTGCGGGAACTCGGCCTGCACCGGGCCACCGACCTGGTCGGCGGCTTCCAGGCGTGGGCCGCCGCCGGCCTGCCCGTCGATCCGCCGGCGCCGGGCCGCAGTGAGCAGAGTCGGAGCGGCCGGCGGCAGAACGGATGCCGGCGAACGGACGGCGGCGCAGCGGACGGCAGGGCGGTCGGCCGTGCGGTGTGTGCCGTGCCGGGGGTGTGAGCCCGCCGGCCGCAGGCCCCGCTCCACTGCCGGGATCCGGCGCGCCCCCCGCGCACCGGCCCGGACGGGAAGGCCACCGCACGGCCCGGACCGGCACCGGACACCCGAAGCCCTGTCGGCGGACCGGGGACCCCTCCGGCGGCCGGACCGGCGGACAGCAACCGCCGGGCGGCACCCACCGGGCGGCAATCACCGGGCGGCTCGACGGTCGGGGTGCTCCGTGATCGTGCGCCGAGCCGTCGGGAGCCGGTCTCCACGGGTCCAACCGTCCTGCGCCCGGCTGTCGGGTGTCCGGCTGTCGGGTGTCCGGCCGCCCGGTGCTCGGTCGTCGGGTGCTCAGTCGTCGGGCAGCCAGTGGTCCAGTGCCTCGCCGGACTCGCCCTCCTCGGCGAGCGCCTCCCGCACGACCCGCAGGGCCAGGCCCTCGGGGTAGCCGCGGCGGGCGAGCATCCCGGCCAGGCGGCGGATGCGCACCTGCCGGTCGAGGCCGCGGGTGGAGCGCAGCTTGCGGTCCACCAGGGCGCGGGCGGTCTGCGCCTCCTGCTCCGGGTCGAGCCGGGCGACCGCCTCGTCGGCCACGTCGCCGGAGACCCCCCGGGAACGCAGCTCCCGGGCGAGGGCGCGCCGGGCCAGCCCGCGGCCGGCGTGACGGGACTCCACCCAGGCTCCGGCGAAGGCCGCGTCGTCGATCAGGCCCACGTCCTCGAACCGGGAGAGCACCTCCTCGGCGGCCTCCTCGGGGATGCCCCGCCTGCGCAGGGCGTCCGCGAGCTGCCTGCGGGTGCGCGGCGACCCGGTGAGCAGCCGCAGGCAGATCGCCCGCGCCTGCGTCGCGGGATCCCGCGTGTCGGGCTCCTCCTCCGCACGGGAGGAGGAGCCCGCCGTACGCCCGGACCGGCCGGTGCGCGTGCGTCGGCCGGACCCGGCCGGGGACCGGCGGGCCGGCGCGGACGGCGGCGGTTCGCCCCCGTCCCCGTCGGGCGCAGCCGGTCCGGGTTCCGGTCGCGGCTCCTGCTGCTGGTACGAGGTGCCCCCGACGCCGCTGGCGCACCAGTCCAGGGGACCCCAGTCGCCCGTCCCCGGTGCTCCGCCGGGGACGGGCGGCTCGGCGCTGCTCCGCATCGGCGGATCAGGCCTTGGCGGTCTTCTTGGCCGCCGCGGCCTTGGCGGCGGTGGCCGTGATGGGCTTGGCCGCGTCGTCGGCGGCGGCCGGGACGGCCGGAGCAGTCGCGGCGGCCGGGTCCGCCGGGTCGGCGGCGGGGGTGTCGACGCGCGGTCCGACGCCCAGCTTCTCCTTGATCTTCTTCTCGATCTCGTCGGCGAGGTCGGGGTTGTCGCGCAGGAAGTTGCGCGCGTTCTCCTTGCCCTGGCCGAGCTGGTCGCCCTCGTAGGTGTACCAGGCGCCCGACTTGCGGATGAAGCCGTGCTCCACACCCATGTCGATCAGGCCGCCCTCGCGGCTGATGCCCACGCCGTAGAGGATGTCGAACTCGGCCTGCTTGAACGGCGAGGCCACCTTGTTCTTGACGACCTTGACCCGGGTGCGGTTGCCGACCGCCTCGGTGCCGTCCTTGAGGGTCTCGATGCGGCGGATGTCCAGGCGCACCGAGGCGTAGAACTTCAGCGCCCGGCCACCGGTGGTGGTCTCGGGGGAGCCGAACATCACGCCGACCTTCTCGCGGAGCTGGTTGATGAAGATCGCGGTGGTCTTGGACTGGTTGAGCGCACCGGTGATCTTCCGCAGCGCCTGGCTCATCAGGCGGGCCTGGAGGCCCACGTGCGAGTCGCCCATCTCGCCCTCGATCTCGGCGCGCGGCACCAGGGCCGCCACCGAGTCGATGACGATGAGGTCGATGGCCCCGGAGCGGATCAGCATGTCCGTGATCTCCAGGGCCTGCTCGCCCGTGTCGGGCTGCGAGACCAGGAGGGCGTCGGTGTCGACGCCCAGCTTCTTCGCGTAGTCGGGGTCGAGGGCGTGCTCGGCGTCCACGAACGCCACGATGCCGCCGGCCCGCTGGGCGTTGGCCACCGCGTGGAGGGCGATGGTCGTCTTGCCGGAGGACTCCGGACCGTAGACCTCCACCACGCGGCCGCGCGGGAGCCCGCCGACGCCGAGGGCGACGTCCAGGGCGATGGAGCCGGTCGGGATGACCTCGATCGGTGCACGCGCCTCGTCACCGAGGCGCATCACCGACCCCTTGCCGAACTGTCGCTCGATCTGCGCGAGTGCGGTCTCGAGGGCCCGCTCGCGATCGGTACCTGCCATGGATTCCACCCTGCTGGTTTGTGCTGTGCGCTTCATCGTCCTCGACGCTAGCGCGTACCACTGACAATCGGGCCCGGGCGGCCCCGCCTGTGGACAACCCGCCGGGAACCAGCATGCAGAACACAAGTTCGATTACCGGGGGGAACGGCACCCCGGGACCGAGCCCGGGACACCCCGGGGCAGCACCGGCGCCCCGCGGGAGCGCCCTCAGCCGCGGTCCGGACCGCCCGCCGCGGATCCGTCCCCGCCGCCGTCCCGACCGCCGTCCCGACCGCCGGAGTCCCCGCCGCCACCCCTGCCGGGACCCGCCCCGGGGCCGGTCCCGCCGCCGCCGCCGCGGCGGCGGCGGGAGACGAGCCGGCGCAGGCGCCGGGCCGCCTCGGCGCGCCGCAGCCGCCGCAGCCGCCGCGCCTCGCCCCGGTCGATCCGCGGGTCGTGGGCGACCTCGTAGCGCCGCACGTACGTGCTGACGAACCCCTGGAGGGTCGCCGCCACCGGGATGGCGATGACCGCGCCCACCCCTCCCAGCAGGGCGGCCCCCGCGACCACCGCGCCGAACGCCACCGCCGGGTGCACCTCCACCGTCCGCGCGGTCACCCGGGGCTGCAGCAGGTAGTTCTCCACCTGCTGGTAGACGACCACGAAGACCAGCACCCACAGCGCGTCGACCGGGTCCACGGTGAGCGCCACCAGGATCGGCAGCGCCCCGGCCAGGTAGGTGCCGATGGTCGGCACGAACTGCGAGACCACGCCCACCCAGACCGCGAGCGCGGCCGCGTACGGGATGCCCAGGGCGAACAGGAGCGCCGCGTGCGCCACGGCGGAGAAGAGCGCCAGCAGGGCGCGCGAGTAGAGGTACCCGCCGGTCTTGGCGAGGGCGATCTCCCAGGCGCGCAGCACTTCGGCCTGCCGCGACGGCGGCAGCAGCGAGCAGACCGTGCGGCGCACCCGGGGGCCGTCCGCCGTGAAGTAGAAGGTGAAGAGGGCGATGGTGAAGAGACGGAAGAGGCCGCCCACCAGCGTGCTGGACAGGCCCCAGACGTTCCCGGCGGCCTGCTGGGCGTACCGCTCGACGTCGCCGGAGTCCCGCAGGATTCGCCGCTGCAGCTCGTCCAGGGTCAGCTGCGTGTGGAAGGTGGCGTTGACCCGGCGGACCAGGTCGTCCAGCAGGTGCGGCAGCTGCCGCGCCACCTGGCCGACCTGGTCGACCAGGAGGGTTCCCAGGGCGGCCAGGAAGCCGGCCATGCAGAGCAGCACCACCAGGAAGACGACGAGGGTGCCGAGGCCGCGCCGCACCCCGCGGGCCGCCATCCGGTCCACGGCGGGCTCCATCGCCAGGGACAGGAAGAAGGAGACCAGGAGCATGGTGAAGAGGCCGACCAGCCGGTGGAAGGCCCAGTCGGCGAACTCGAAGAGCCCCGCGAAGGCGAAGCCGAGCAGCAGCGCCCTGGGGAGCCAGCGGGGCATGGCCTCGCCCCACCGGGAGGCGCGCTCCGGTGCGGGCGCGGACCCGGGGGCGCCGGGGGTCTGCCGGGGCCCGGGTCCCTGCGGCATCCCGGGGGTCTGCTGGGGTTCGTCGCTGCCGGCCACAGGCCCAGTCTCACCCATGCATGCAGCGGCCCGCGCACGGGCCCGCCACCCCGCCACCCCGCCGCCCCCTCCGCCGCAGGCCCGGCGGCCCGGGGCGCACCGGGGAGCGGAGCCCCGGGGGCACGGGGCCCGGGGTTCACGGGTTCCCGGAGGGCTCAGCGGTGGGCCGCGGGCACCTCCATCGCCGCGCACACCGCGCGCCAGACGTCCTTGGCCTCCCACCCCGCGTCCAGGGCCTGGTGGACGGTGCGCCCGCCGAGCTCGGTCATCACGTGGTCGCGGGCGAAGCTGTCCGCGTACGCCTCGCCGAAGTGGGCGTTCATCCTCCGCCAGAACTCTGTCAGCCGCATGGCGTCCAGTATGGCGCCCCGCGCCGCCCCCGCCGTCGGGGGCGGCCGCCCGACGCACCGGCGCCGCCGCGGGGACCGCCGCCGCGGCCGCCCCGCACCCGGGGTCCCGGGCGCGCGGCCCCGGGCGGGCGGTCGGGCGGTCCGGTGGCCCCGGTACGGGGACGCGGGGCGGCTACGGGCCGGACCCGGGCGCGGGCGGGTCCGGCGGGACGGCGAGCACCCCGGCGCCGAAGTAGCGCGGGTCCGCGCACAGCTCCGGCCCGAGCGGGCAGCGCCCCCGCCGCGCCGCGGCGGCCAGCGCCTCCCGCAGCCGGTCCGAGCCCCAGTCCGGGTGGGCGGCCGCCGCCAGCGCCACCGCGCCGGTGACGTGCGCGGCCGCCATCGAGGTGCCGGCCAGCGCCGCGTAGCGCCCGCCCGGCCAGTCCGAGACCACGGCACGGGCCGAACCGCCGTCCGGGTCGCCGCCGGGTGCGGCGAGCGTGATCCGGCCGCCGCCGTAGTTGGAGTACCCGGCGAGCGCGCCGGAGCGCTCCACGGCGCTCACCGCGACGACCCCGGGCAGCTCCGCCGGCAGGCGGATGCACTCGCTGCCGAGGGTGCGGACCACCGGGGCGGCGCCGGCGGTCCGGTCGTTGGGGCTGCGGGCGTCGGTGCGGGGCGCCCCGAGGTCCTGGGCGTCGTTGCCGGCCGAGGCGACCACCACGGCGCCGCGCTCCTGGGCGTAGCGCACCGCGCGGGCGACGGCGGCGATGACGGCCGCCTGGTCGGGGTCCTCGGGGCAGTTGTACTTCCACGGGTCGGAGAAGTAGCTGTCGTTGATGGCGCGGGCCCCGTGGTCGGCCGCCCACAGCAGCCCGCAGACGATGTTCTCGGCGTAGTACTGGCCCTGCGGGCCGAGCAGCCGCACGGCGGCGATCCGCACGCCGGGGGCCACCCCGACCACGCCGTCGCCGTCCCGGGCCGCGCCGACGATGCCGGCGACGTGGGTGCCGTGGCCGCTCTCGGGGATGGTGCCGTCGGGCCGCCAGGCGCCGTCGGAGCGGTCGGGCCTGCCGTCGGCGCAGGAGGCCGAGCGGTCCGGGTCGACCGCGGCGCGCAGGTCGGGGTGGCTGTCGTCCACGCCGGAGTCCAGGACGGCCACCACCACGCGGCCGAGCGCCTCCTGCCGCCGGTCGCCGCCGAACCCGCTGGGCAGTCCGGCGACGTCGCCGCCCGGTCCCGGGTCGGCGCCGATCATCTCCAGGTTCCAGGCGGGCCGCTCGCGGGGGTCCGGGACGGTCGGGGTGTCGTCCGCCGGGAGCAGGTCCGCCGGGCGTCCCCGGGCGGGGGCGGCGTCCTGCGGGGCGGGGGCGGCGTCCTGCGGCCCGGGGACGGCACCCTCAGGCCTGGAGGCGGCGCCGCGCGGGGACCGGGGGCCGCCGGGGCGGCGGAGGTCTCCGGGGTCCGCCAGGCTCCCGGGGGGCGCGGGCACGGGGGCGGTGCGGGCGGCGCCGGCCTCGGCGATGCCGGGGCGCCGCCGCAGCCGGTCCGCGAAGGAACGGCTGTCGGCGTAGGCGAGGACCACGCCGATCTGGGGGTAGTCCTGGACGACGGTGCCGCCGGCCGCGCGCACCTCCCGTCCGGCGAGGGCTGCGCCGGACGCGTCGTCGCGGTCGGCGACGACCAGGTAGCCGAGGTAGGCGTGGCCGGGGCCGCCCATGTAGGGGACGGCCCCGCCGAGGATCAGTGCGGCGAGCGAGAGCACGACCAGGCACCGGACGGGCAGGAGGAGGGTACGGCGGCTCCTGACCTGCTGCACCGCACCTCCAACCGTCGCCGGCGCCCTGCGGGAGACCACAGGCCCTTTCATACGATATGAGCAGAATGTGAGGTGTGCCGCGCCGGGCTGGACCGGACGCGGGACGGCGGTGCCGTCCGGGGCCGGCTGTCAGTGGGGCGGGGCACCATGGGGGGATGGCGCGACGCACCCCCGCCCCGAAGGGCGGCCCCGACCCGGACCCCGGCCCCCGGGACGCCGCGGACCGGCGGCCCCGCACGGCCGGCGGCCCGCGGTCCGGTCCGCGGTCCGGTGAGCCGTCCGGTGAGCCGTCCGGTGAGCCGTCCGGTGAGCCGTCCGGTCCCGGGCCCGGCGCACCCGCGGGCGCGCCGTCCGACCCGCTCGCCGGGTTCTCCCCCGCGACCCGGTCCTGGTTCGAGGGCGCCTTCCACGCCCCCACCCCCGCCCAGGCCGGCGCCTGGCGGGCCATCGGCGAGGACTCCGACGTCCTGGTGGTGGCGCCCACCGGCTCCGGCAAGACGCTCGCCGCCTTCCTCTCCGCCCTGGACCGCCTCGCCACCGTCCCGCCGCCCGCCGAGGCCGTCCGGCGCTGCCGGGTCCTGTACGTCTCGCCGCTGAAGGCGCTCGCCGTCGACGTCGAGCGCAACCTGCGCTCCCCGCTCACCGGCCTGCGGCAGACCGCGGTGCGGCTCGGCCTGCCCGAGCCCGAGGTGCAGGTGGGCATCCGGTCCGGGGACACCCCGGCCGCCGAGCGGCGCCGCTTCGCCACCCACCCGCCGGACATCCTCATCACCACCCCCGAGTCGCTCTTCCTGCTGCTCACCTCGGCGGCCCGGGAGGCGCTGCGCGGTGTGGAGACGGTGATCCTCGACGAGGTGCACGCCGTCGCCGGGACGAAGCGCGGCGCCCACCTCGCCCTCACCCTGGAGCGGCTGGACCACCTGCTGGAGCGGCCCGCCCGCCGTATCGGCCTCTCCGCGACCGTGCGCCCGGTGGACGAGGTCGCCCGCTTCCTCAGCCCGCAGCGCCGGGTGGCGGTGGTCCAGCCGCCGTCGGCGAAGGAGTTCGACCTGTCGGTGGTCGTCCCGGTGGAGGACCTGGGCGAGCTGTCCGGGGGCCGGCCCCCGGAGCAGGACGGCCCCCCGGGCGACCCGGCGCGGCAGGCGTCGATCTGGCCGCACGTCGAGGAGAGGATCACCGACCTGGTGCAGGAGCACCGCTCGACCATCGTCTTCGCCAACTCCCGGCGCCTCGCCGAGCGGCTCTGCAACCGGCTCAACGAGATCGCCCACGAGCGCGCGGGCGGCGGACCGCTGCCCGAGGACCACTCCCCCGCGGCGACCGCGGCGCAGGCCGGGGCGAGCCGGGCGGCGCCGCCGGTGCTGGCCCGCGCCCACCACGGCTCGGTCTCCAAGGAGCAGCGCGCCGTGGTCGAGGAGCAGCTCAAGGCCGGGGTGCTGCCCGCCGTGGTCGCCACCTCCAGCCTGGAGCTGGGCATCGACATGGGCGCCGTCGACCTGGTCGTCCAGGTGGAGTCGCCGCCGTCGGTCGCGTCCGGCCTGCAGCGGGTGGGCCGGGCCGGGCACCAGGTCGGGGCGGTCTCCACCGGCGTGGTCTTCCCCAAGTACCGGGGCGACCTGGTGCAGGCGGCCGTGGTCACCGAGCGGATGCGCGAGGGCCGGATCGAGTCCCTGCGGGTGCCGCGCAACCCGCTGGACGTGCTGGCGCAGCAGGTCGTCGCGATGACCGCCCTGGACACCTGGGACGTCGACGAGCTGCTGGCCGTGGTGCGGCGCGCCGCGCCGTTCGCCGCGCTGCCGCAGTCGGCGTACGAGTCGGTGCTGGACATGCTCGCCGGGCGCTACCCCTCCGACGCCTTCGCCGAGCTGCGGCCCCGGGTCGTCTGGGACCGGGTGGCCGGTACCGTCGCCGGGCGCCCGGGCGCGCAGCGCCTCGCCGTCACCTCCGGCGGCACCATCCCCGACCGGGGCCTGTTCGGGGTCTTCCTGGCCGGCGCGGACCCGAAGAAGGGCGGCGGCCGGGTCGGCGAGCTCGACGAGGAGATGGTGTACGAGTCGCGCGTCGGCGACGTCTTCACCCTGGGCACCACCTCCTGGCGGATCGAGGACATCACCCACGACCGGGTGCTGGTCTCCCCCGCGCCCGGTGTCCCCGGCAAGCTGCCGTTCTGGCACGGCGACGCGCTGGGGCGGCCGCTGGAGCTGGGCCGGGCCCTCGGCGCGTTCCTCCGGGAGGTCGGCGGCCTCGCCCCCGACGCCGCCCGCGAGCGGCTGCGGGCCGCCGGGCTGGACGAGTGGGCCGCCGCCAACGTGGTCTCCTACCTCGCCGAGCAGCGGCAGGCCTGCGGGCACGTGCCCGACGACCGGACCGTGGTGGTGGAGCGGTTCCGCGACGAGCTGGGCGACTGGCGGGTCGCCGTGCACTCCCCCTTCGGCGCCCAGGTGCACGCCCCCTGGGCGCTGGCCCTCGGCGCGCGGCTGCAGGAGCGGTACGGGCTGGACGCGCAGGTCATGCACGCCGACGACGGCATCGTGCTGCGGCTCCCCGACGCGGACCTGCTGGACTTCCCGCAGGAGCTCGACCCGTTCGCCGGGGCGGCCGGCGCCGCACCGGCCCCCGGCGCCGACGAGGCACCGCTCGGCGCGGACGCCGCCGTCTTCGACCCGGGCGAGGTGGAGCAGCTGGTCACCGACCAGGTCGGCGGCTCGGCCCTGTTCGCCTCCCGGTTCCGCGAGTGCGCGGCCCGCGCCCTGCTGCTGCCGCGCCGCAGCCCCGGCCGCCGCACCCCGCTGTGGCAGCAGCGCCAGCGGGCCTCGCAGCTGCTCCAGGTGGCCTCGGAGTTCGGGTCGTTCCCGATCGTGCTGGAGGCCGTCCGCGAGTGCCTGCAGGACGTCTTCGACGTCCCCGGGCTGGTCGAGCTGATGCGCGACATCGAGGCCCGGCGGGTCCGCCTGGTCGAGGTGACCACGCCCGAGCCCTCCCCCTTCGCCCGCTCGCTGCTCTTCGGCTACGTCGCCCAGTTCCTGTACGAGGGCGACTCGCCGCTGGCCGAGCGGCGCGCCTCGGCGCTGTCGCTGGACTCACGGCTCCTCGCCGAGCTGCTCGGCCAGGCCGAGCTGCGCGAGCTGCTGGACCCGGACGTCCTCGCCGGGCTGGAGGCCGAGCTGCAGCGGCTCACCCCCGACCGGCGGGTCAAGGACGCCGAGGGCGTCGCCGACGCCCTGCGGCTGCTGGGCCCGCTGACCACGGCGGAACTGGCCGAGCGGGGCGCGGAGCCGGGCTGGCCCGCGGAGCTGGAGGCCGCCCGCCGCGCCATCCGGGTGCGGATCGCCGGCGAGGAGCGGTGGGCCGCGGTCGAGGACGCCGGGCGGCTGCGCGACGCCCTGGGCACACCGCTGCCGGTGGGCGTGCCCGAGGCGTTCACCGAGCCGGTCAAGGACCCCCTCGGTGACCTGATGGCCCGCCACGCCCGCACCCACGGGCCGTTCACCGCCGCCGACGCCGCCGCCCGGTTCGGCCTCGGCACCGCCGTGGCCGCCGGCGCCCTGCACCGGCTGGCCGCCGTCGGGCGGGTCGTCCAGGGCGAGTTCCGGCCCGGCGGCAGCGGCAGCGAGTGGTGCGACAGCGAGGTGCTGCGGCGGCTGCGGCGGCGCTCGCTGGCCGCGCTGCGCCAGGAGGTGGAGCCGGTGCCGCCGCGCGCGCTCGCCGCCTTCCTCCCCCGGTGGCAGCACGTCGGGGCCGGCCGGCTGCGGGGCGTGGACGGGCTGGTCCGCGCCGTGGAGCAGCTCCAGGGCGCCCCCGTGCCCGCGTCCGCCCTGGAGAAGCTGGTGCTGCCCTCCCGGATGCTCGACTACTCCCCCGCGATGCTCGACGAGCTCACCGCCGCCGGCGAGGTCGTCTGGTCCGGCGCCGGGGCACTGCCCGGCAAGGACGGCTGGGTCACGCTCCACCTCGCCGACACCGCCCACCTGCTGCTGCCCGAGCCGCTGCCCCTGGAGACCACGCCCGTCCACCGCGCCCTGCTGGACGCCCTGGCGGGCGGCTACGGCCTCTTCTTCCGGCAGCTCGCCGACCGGGCCACGGCCGCGGCGGCCGCCGCCGGGGAGGCCCCGCCGTCCGACACCGCCCTGGCCGACGCCCTGTGGGACCTCGTCTGGGCCGGGTACGCCACCAACGACACCCTCGGCCCGATGCGGGCCCTGCTCGGCTCGGGCCGCACCGCGGGCTCCACGGCCCACCGGGCGCCGCGCGCCGTCCCCCGCGGCCGCATCGGCGGCGCGGGCCGGGGGCTCGGCGGCCGCGCCGGACACACCTCCCGCACCGGGCCGCCCACGACGGCCGGCCGCTGGTCGCTGCTCCCCGAACGGACCGGCGACCCCACGCTGCGCGCCACCGCCGTGGCGCAGACCCTGCTGGACCGGCACGGCGTCGTCACCCGGGGCGCGGTGGCCGCCGAGCGTGTGCCGGGCGGCTTCGCCGCCGCCTACCGGGTGCTGTCCGCCTTCGAGGAGAACGGCCGGGCCCGGCGCGGCTACGTCGTGGACGGCCTGGGCGCCGCCCAGTTCGCCACCGACGGCGCGGTGGACCGGCTGCGCGCCGTCAACGGCGCCCTGGAGCGGTCGGCCGCCGCCGGTGCGGGATGGGGCGACCCCGACGGGGGGCCGGGCGTGCCCGGTACCGGCCCCCTGCCGCCGGGCATCCGGCCGCCCGGGGGCCGCGGCCCCCGGACCGACGACGGCCCGCGGGCCCTGGTCCTGGCGGCCGCCGACCCCGCCAACGCCTACGGTGCGGCCCTGCCCTGGCCCGACCCGCCCGGTGCCGAGGACGCCCGGTCGGGGCACAAGCCGGGCCGCAAGGCGGGGGCGCTGGTCGTCCTGGTCGACGGGGAGCTGGTCCTGTACGTGGAGCGCGGCGGCAAGTCGCTGCTCTCCTGGGCCGACGACGCCGACCGGCTCGGGCCGGCCACCGAGGCCCTGGCACGGGCGGTCCGGGAGGGGGCGCTCGGCGGGGTCACCGTGGAGCGGACCAACGGGGAGGCCGCCCTCACCTCGCCCCTGGGCCGCGCCCTGGAGGAGGCCGGGTTCCACCCCACCCCCCGCGGGCTGCGGCTGCGCGGATGAGCGGGTGAGCCGGTGAGCGGCGCCGCGCACGTCGGCCGCCGCGACCGGCGAGGAGGCCGGGACCGTACGGCGACGGCCTCTTCGCCGTGCTGACCTGCCGTCAGCGACGTCCGGGTGCCGGCGGCGGCCGCCACCGGGCGCGTGCGACGCCGGCACCCGGCCGGGGACGCCCGACCCGTGTCCCGCCGGGCCGCGGCCGGCCGGACCCCGGTCGACCGGACCGCAGGCGGTCGCACTGCACCCGGGCGAACTGCACCCGGGAGGAACCGCGTTGCGCGGGCCGCAGCCGGCCGGGACGCGCCCGGGTCAACCCGGAACACGCCCCGTCAGGTCGTGTCCCGTCAGGTCGCTCCCCGCCGGGACGCGTCCGGCCGGACCGGGCCCGGCGGGTCCACGCCCGGCGGGTCCGCGCTCGGCCGGTCCGCGCTCGGCCGGTCCATGCTCGGCCGGTCCATGCTCGGCCAGCATCCTGCCGCGCAGCGCCACCTCCAGCTGGAAGCGCACCCCGGGATCGACGAGGGCCTGGCCGAACAGCTCGTCCACCCGGCGCATGCGCTGACGCACCGTCTGCGGATGGATGCCCAGCCGGGCGGCGATCTCCGGTCCGCTCCCGTTGGTCTCCAGTCTGGCCAGCAGGGTCTCCTCGATACGGCGGCGCTGCTTCTCCGTCAGCGCCTCGAGCGGCGCCAGACGGCGCTCCGCCAGCAGCCGCACCAGCTCCTCGTCCACCAGGAGCAGCAGCGTGTCGAGCCGGTCGTCGCAGAACACCGGCCGCGGCGCCCGCTGCTGCGCCGGGTCCGGGAGCAGCCGGTCGAGCAGCAGCCGGGCCCAGCGCAGCGAGTGGGCGGCCCGCTCCGGGGCGACGGCCGGGCCGACGACGGCGGTCCGGCCCGCCAGGACGGCCCGCAGCAGGGCCGCCCGGCCGGGGTCCCGGGGCTCCGGCACCAGGGCGAACGCGTCGGGCCGCTCGAAGTCCCAGAGCACCCCGGCGGGCCAGTCCGGCGCCGCGGCGGACGTCCGCGGGGCCCAGGGGTCGGCGGGCGGCCCCAGCACCACCGCACTGACCTCCTGCGGCCAGCGCCACTCGGCCGCGCGCGCCGCCTCCTTCACGAGCGGCGGGGCCGCTCCCTCCGCGAGCAGTTCCAGGAGCCGGTGCCGCCGCCGCTGCCGGGCGCCCGCGGCGTCGGCCTGGGCCTCCGCGTAGCCCTCCACGGAGGCGCAGGCGATCCCGTCGATGTGGGCGAAGAGCGCCTCGGCCAGGACCGCGCGCAGGGCGGGACTCATCCCGGCGCGCTCGGCGACGACCGAGTAGCGCCGCCAGGCGAGCCTGGCGCCGAGCCGGTAGGCGGCCTGCAGGGCGTCCAGGCTGCGCCCCTCCCGCAGTTCGCCGCGCCCCAGGGCGCGGAACACGCGGGTGCCCTCCTCGTCCGGGGCGTCGTCGCCCGCGATCAGGTCGGCGAAGCGGTCCAGCGCCTGCCGCACCCCGAGCTGGATGCCGGTGCCGAAGGAGCCGTGCAGCGGCCGGGCGAACTCCGGTATCCGGCGGCGGACCTCCGCGACGATCTCCGCGGTCAGCCTGCGGTGCTCGGCGCGCAGCAGCGGCGCGAACTCCGGCGGCAGCGCGGCCCACGGGCGGTCGTAGGAGACCTCCGGCGCTCCGGGCCCGTCGGGCCCTGCTGCCGGTCCGCCGGCCCTGCCGTCCCGTACCGGCGGCATCCGTCCCACTCCCTCCGCACCCCCGGCCCTCCGCAGGTGGAAGCGGACGACTGCCGGCGGGGACGGCGCGACGCGGTGGAACGCCCTGCCGAAGCGGAGGATTTCCGACTCCGCCGCAGTATCGATTTGCTTCCGGACCCGTGTCAACGCCGCATCCCGCGCCTTTCCGTCCTGTGAAGGATTGCGCACGGAACGGCCGTGTGCGGCGGCGGCCGCCGGTTCCGCCGGCCGCGCACCGGCCCCGCACCGTCATGACGGACCGTCACCGCTCTTCGGTGGAAGCTGCTCACGTGCGCCGGGGGAGCGTCCGCGACGGGAGCCCGCAACACCGGCGAAACACTCGCCCCGGCGAGTGTTTCGCCGTACCGGACTCTTCGCCCGCCGCCATCTTCGACCCGCCGCGTACTTCTCCGTTGACACCCGGAAAGGCCGGAACCTACGGTCTGGCCAGCCTGCGGGAGGGATTGCCCGCGCCCCCGAATTCCTCTCCGCAGGTCGTATTCCTCGTTCCTCGCCATTCCCGCGCACGCCCCGGCCGGCATTCCGGCCGGGGCGCCACCGGTGACCCTGCGCACCACCCGATCGACCGCGCAGGCACCCCGAGCGAGAGGACCCGCCATGCGTCCCACCCGTCGCCGGCACCTCACCCCGAGCACGCGGAGCACCTCCACAACCCGCCCCGAACCCGCCACCCGCCCCGAACCCGCCACCTCCGACGGCACCGCCACCCACCCCGGCAGCACTGCCCGCCGTACCCGCCGTACCCGCCGCACCCTCCGCGCGGCAGCCACCGCCGCCGCCACCTCGGCGGCCCTGGCCCTGTCCGCGGTCGTCGGCGCACCCGCCCAGGCCCAGCAGCTACCGGTGAACTACAACTTCTCGTCCGGATTCGTCCGGGGGTTCCTGACCCCCCAGAAGGCGCCGCCGGGGGCGAACAACTGGAGCTGCCGTCCGAGCGCCGCCCACCCGGACCCCGTGGTGCTGGTGCACGGCACGTTCGGCAACATGAACAGCACCTGGCGCGGCGCGGCGCCGCTGCTGGCGAACAACGGCTACTGCGTCTTCGCCCTCACCTACGGGGGCCCGTCCCCCACCTCCGCCATCCAGGGCGTCGGCCGCATCACCGGCAGCGCGGCATCCCTGGCCTCGTTCGTCGACCGCGTCCTCGCCGCCACCGGGGCCGACCGGGTCGACCTCGTCGGCCACTCCCAGGGCGGGGCCGTCGCCCGCTACTACACGAAGTTCCTCGGCGGCTCCACGAAGGTCCGCCGGCTCGTCGGAATGTCCCCGAGCGGCCACGGCACCACCCTGGACGGCCTGACCACGCTCGGCCAGGCCCTGCACATCCTCGAGCCGGTCAACCGGCTGCTCAACACCACGTTCCCCGCCCTGGCCGACCAGCAGGTCGGCTCGCCGTTCATCACCGCGCTCAACGCGGGCGGCGACACCGTGCCGGGCATCTCCTACACCACGGTCGTCACCCGGTACGACAAGGTGGTGACCCCTTACCAGACCGCCTACCTCAGCGGCCCGGACACCGTCAACATCACGGTGCAGGACCAGTGCGAGGCCGACCTCACCGACCACCTCGAGATGTCCTACGACCCGGTGGCCCTCACCTACGTGCTCAACGCCCTCGACCCGGAGCACCCCCGCGGCATCCCCTGCCAGGTGGTGCTCCCCCTGACCGGCCCGGTGCACTGAGGTCCACCCGCCTCCCGCACCGGGACCGGTGAGCCCCCGGGCCGCACGGCGACACCGCCGCCGCGGCCCGGGGGCGCGCGGCATGATGGAGGGGTGCCCGAAGGCGACAGCGTGTACATGGCCGCCACCCGGCTCCGCGAGGCGCTCGCGGGCCGGGTGCTCACCACCGCCGACCTGCGGGTGCCCCGGCTGGCGACCGCGGACCTGGCCGGCCGCGAGGTCACCGCGGTCGTCCCCCGGGGCAAGCACCTGCTGACGCGCGTCTCGGGCGGCTGGACCCTCCACACCCACCTGCGCATGGACGGCCGCTGGCAGGTGTACCGGCCCGGGGAGCGCTGGCGCGGCGGGCCCGACTGGCAGGTCCGGGTGGTCCTCGGCACCGAGGCGGGCGCGGCCGTCGGCTACCGGCTCCCCGTCGTGGAGCTGCTGCGGACCGAGGACGAGGCGCAGGCCGTCGGGCACCTCGGGCCGGACCTGCTCGGGCCGGACTGGGACCCGGAGGAGGCCCTGCGGCGGCTGCTGCGGCAGCCGGACCGCCCCCTCGGCGAGGCCCTGCTCGACCAGCGCACCCTGGCCGGGATCGGCAACGTCTACCGCTGCGAGCTGTGCTTCCTGCGCGGGGTGACGCCGTGGACCCCCGTCGGCGAGGTGGACCGGCCCGGGCGTCTGCTCGACCTGGCCCACCGGGCGCTGGACGCCAACAAGCTGCGGTACGGCCACGTCACCACGGGCGACACGCGGCCGGGCCGACGGCACTGGGTCTACGGCAGGGCGGGGCAGCCGTGCCTGCGGTGCGGGACCACGGTGGCGGTGGCGGAGCGGGAGGACCCGTCCCTGGAGCGGATCACCTACTGGTGCCCGGTCTGCCAGCGGGGTCCGTCCCCGGTTCCGCGGACCCCCCGCAGAGGCCTTCCCCGCCGCTGACCCGGCGGCCGCAGAGGGACGCCCCGCCCGGAGCGCGGAGCTGCCCGCCGGCGGCGTGGACCCGGCACCCGGGGACGCAGCCGTACGGCCCGGCCGGACCGCGCGAGACGGGAGGGCAGGCATCCGGGAGGCCGGAGGACGGGCTGCCGGCGGACGGGGCGCCGGAGAGCGGACGCCCGGAGTCGGGACGTTCCGGGCCGGGGCCGTCCGGGCACGAGCGGTCCGGGCACGAGCGGTCCGGGCCCGGGCGGTCCGGGCCCGGGCGGCCGGGGCGCCGCCGGCGGTCCGGGCCGGTGCGCCGACGGCTGCAGTGCACGGGCAGGAGGCTCAGCCCGAGACCACTGCCGGCCAGCGCCCCCAGCACGGATGCGGTCCCGCCCGGCAGGACGGCCGGGCCGGCGAGCAGCAGCCACCAGCAGAGCGCCGACAGCAGAGCCGCGGCAGCCCAGGCCGCCGGTGTGCGCCGGGGCAGCGGGACCGCGGCGCGGCAGGCGGACACCGCCGTACGGACGGCGCGCGGGACGGTGTCCGCGGAGCGCGGGGTCGTCGGAGGCCGATGCGTGGACCGATGCATGGGACCCGCCTCCCTGGGGCCTCGAAGGGGCCGGTCGCGGAGTACGGACGGGTGGGGCCAGGACGGTGGGGCACGGGCGGGGCGGTGAGGCCACGACGGTGGGGCACGGGCCGGTCGCGGCACCAGGGGCCGGGCGGGGACGAAGGAGGACACCGCCCCCACGGGCGGGGCCGGGATCCCTGAGGGCTCCGGCCCCGCGGTCCGCCCGGTCCGCAGGGGCCGGACCCGCGGGGATCAGGTCTGCGGGAGTCAGGTCCGCGGGGATCAGGTCTGCAGGGGTGAGGGCGCACGGCTCGGCGGCCGCGCCGCTCGCGGCGCGGCCGCCTCCACCGGGTTCAGCTCTGGTTCTCCGCCTGGAACATCCAGTACTGCTTCTCCATCTCGGCCGTGAGGCCGATGAAGAGGTCCTGGGTGACCGGGTCGGGCTTCTCCGTGGCCTCGATGCGCTCACGCATGCGGCCGATGGCGGCGGCGAACGCCTCCACCAGGGCCTCCACCACGTCGGTGTCGCGCACCCAGCCCGAGGGGAAGTCGGGCAGGCCGCTGGTCTTGGCCACGGTCGCGGCGCGCCCGTCGGGGTTGACGCCGATCGCCGCGGCCCGCTCCGCCACGGTGTCGGAGTAGGTACGGGCGGTGGTGACGACCTCGTCGAGCTGCAGGTGGATGGAGCGGAACCGCGGGCCGATCAGGTTCCAGTGGGCCTGCTTGGCCAGCAGCGAGAGGTCGAGCAGGTCGACCAGCGCGCTCTGCAGGGCGTTGCCGGTGATCTCGCGGTCGCTGTCGGAGAGCGGGCTCTTGACGACTGTCATCTCTGGGTTGCTCCTCCCGCCCCGGACGGCGGCGGCCGCCCCGGGCAGCCGGGGACTCGATCACGCCGACCGGAGCGGTCTCCGGAGCGGCACCGGTCGCATGCCCCCGATCCGGCGGACCATTCGGGCCGGTGGGGGCGTTCGGACCGTTCGGGGAGGAGGGTGCCCGGACGGGCGGCGGCGGGCGGCCGGCCCGTCAGGCGGCCACCACGTCGACGGCCGCGGCCTGGGCGGTCTTCTGGGTGATCGAACTCATCCGGTCGGCGGCGGGGCCGGGGACCGGGACGGGCTCCAGCACCGGGCGCACCGGCTCGCCGGCGGCCAGCTCGGCCAGCGACAGCTCGTCGCTCACCTCGCGCATGACCTCGGACATGCGGACGTCCAGCGCGTCGCAGATGGCGGAGAGCAGCTCGGAGGACGCCTCCTTCTGTCCGCGCTCGACCTCCGAGAGGTACCCGAGGGAGACGCGTGCCGCCGCGGACACCTCGCGGAGGGTACGGCCCTGACGCTGGCGCTGCCGACGCAGCACGTCACCCAGCAGGCGACGGAGCAGGATCATCGGTGGCTCCCTCCTCGGACCGCGGATCGAGACGTCACGTCCCCACCGTACCGCCTTGCCCGCATCACGTGCGGGGGCCATGGTCGTGTTCACTCTCGGCTGTACGCATGGCCCCTCCCTTGTGGTTCCCGCTATGGACGCGCCGCCGGGCGCCCCGGTGGACGCCTGCAACGCCGGGCGCCCCTCACCCATTCCGGTGCCTCCCGGCCCCTTCACGGTCCTTCCCCGCACGGTCCCGCTCCTCCCCGTCCACGCCCCGTTCCTCCCCGTCCCCGGCACGGGGGCCGGGCCCGGCGGGAGCCCCGCCGTGGGCCCCGGCGGGGAGTCCCAGCTGGTCCTGGAGCAGTTCCAGGGCGGCGGCCACCGCCTTGCGTCGGATTGTGGCACGCCCCCCCGACAGCACGGGCGAGGAGACCGCACTTCCCCCCGGACCGACCACCGCGAGGTGTACGGTGCCCACCGGCCTGCCGTCCTGCGGGTCCGGGCCGGCCACGCCGGTGGTGGCCACGCCGTAGACGGCGCCCATCAGCCGCCGCACGCCCTCCGCCATCTGGAGCGCCACCCGGGGGTGGACGGGGCCCTCCGCGGCCAGCAGGCCGCCGTCGACGCCGAGGACCGACTCCTTGAGGTCGGTGGCGTAGGCCGTCACCGAGCCCCGGAAGGTGCGGGAGGCGCCCGGGACGTCCACCAACTCGGCGGCCAGCAGGCCGCCGGTGAGGGACTCGGCCACGGCGACGGTGCCGCCGGCGGCGCCGAGCGCCGCGTGCAGCCGCCGGGCGAGGTCGGGGACGGCGTCGCCGCCGTCCCCGGGTGCGGGCGTGCTCATACCCGGATCATGCCCCCGTACGGGCGCGGGCAAGCCCGGCCCGCCGCAGCACGAGCGCCTGGCGGACGTAGTCCGCGCCGGTCCCCACGGTGAGCAGCACCGCGACGCCCATCAGCACCGCCCGCGCGGTGGCCAGCCAGCCGGTGAGGGGCAGCACGTACATGCCGACCGCGATGCCCTGGGTGAGGGTCTTCAGCTTGCCGCCGCGGCTGGCCGGGATGACGCCGTGCTTGATCACCCAGAAGCGCATCAGGGTGATGCCGAGCTCGCGGGCGAGGATGACCGCGGTCACCCACCAGGGCAGGTCGCCGAGGACGGAGAGCCCGACGAGCGCCGCGCCCATGATCGCCTTGTCGGCGATGGGGTCGGCGATCTTGCCGAAGTCGGTCACCAGGCCCTTGCGGCGGGCGAGTTCGCCGTCGAAGAGGTCGGTGATCATGGCGACGGCGAAGGAGGCCCAGGCGACGGCGCGCCACTTGGGGTCGTGGCCGCCCGCGGCGAGGAGCAGCGCCACGAAGACCGGCACCAGCAGCAGGCGCAGCATGGTCAGCAGGTTGGCGACGTTCCAGATGCCCGGCGGCGGCCCGCTGCCGTCCGCCGCCCCGCCGGCGCCCGGCGGCACCGGCGGGGGTGCGGGGGCGTGGTGCTCCGCCATGGCCTCTCCCGCCGCCTCGGCGGCCGTCAGCCCGGCCGCCTCCTCCACGCGGGCGCCTCTGCCCCCCGCCCGGGCCCCACGGGTCACGCGCCGCCCCCCGCGCCGCCGTCGAGCGGCTCGGCCACCAGGTCGACGCCCTCGGCGGCCACCACGCGGGCCCGGACGAACCGGCCGGGCACCGCGTCCACCGCGCCCGTGAGCGTGGTCAGGCCGTCCGTCTCCGGCGCCTGGTGCGCGGCGCGGCCCTCGACCACCGGGCCGTCGCCGTCGCCGTCCTCGGCGTCGTCGTAGGGGACCACCGACTCCACCAGCACCTCGACCTCGGTCCCGACGCGCTCCTCGGCGCGCTGGGCGGTCATCTCCTCCGCCAGGCGGCTCAGCCGCGCCAGCCGCTCGGCGACCTCGTCCTCGGGCAGCTTGCCGTCGTAGCCGGCGGCCTCGGTGCCGTCCTCGTCGGAGTAGCCGAAGACGCCGATCGCGTCGAGCCGGGCGTGGGTGAGGAACCGCTCCAGCTCCGCCAGGTCGGCCTCGGTCTCGCCGGGGAAGCCCACGATGAAGTTGGACCGGACGCCGGCCTCCGGCGCCTTGGCGCGGATGCCCTCCAGCAGCTCCAGGAAGCGGTCGGTGTCGCCGAAGCGGCGCATCCGGCGCAGCACGGCGGGCGCGGAGTGCTGGAAGGACAGGTCGAAGTAGGGCACGACGCCGGGGGTGCCGGTCATCACGTCGATGAGGCCGGGCCGCATCTCGGCCGGCTGCAGGTAGCTGACCCGCACCCGCTCGATGCCGTCGACGGCGGCGAGCTCCGGCAGCAGGGCCTCCAGCAGCCGGATGTCGCCGAGGTCCTTGCCGTACGAGGTGTTGTTCTCACTGACCAGCATGACCTCGCGGACGCCCTGCTCGGCGAGCCAGCGGGTCTCGGAGAGGACGTCGGCGGGGCGGCGCGAGAGGAAGGACCCGCGGAAGGCGGGGATGGCGCAGAAGGAGCAGCGGCGGTCGCAGCCGGAGGCGAGCTTCACGGAGGCGACCGGGCTGTCGTCCAGCCGGCGGCGCAGGGTGCGGGGGCCGGAGGCGGGCGCCAGGCCCTCGGGGAGGTCCTCCGGGGCCCCGTGGCCGGGGACGGCGACCTCGGTGGCGGCGGCCTGGCGCTGGACGGGGGTCAGGGGCAGCAGCCTGCGGCGGTCGCGGGGCGCGTGCGCGGTGTGGTGGCCGCCGGAGAGGATGGTCTGCAGGCGGTCGGCGATGTCGGCGTAGTCGTCGAAGCCGAGGACGGCGTCGGCCTCGGGCAGGGCGTCGGCGAGCTCCTTGCCGTAGCGCTCGGCCATGCAGCCGACCGCGACGACGGCCTGGGTGCGGCCGTGGCCCTTGAGGTCGTTGGCCTCCAGCAGGGCGTCCACGGAGTCCTTCTTGGCGGCCTCGACGAAGCCGCAGGTGTTGACGACGGCCACGTCGGCGTCGGCGGCGTCCGGGACGAGCTGCCAGCCGTCGGCCTCCAGCCGCCCGGCGAGTTCCTCGGAATCGACCTCGTTGCGGGCGCATCCGAGCGTGACAAGGGCGACAGTACGGCGTTCTGGCATGCCGCAAGGTTAACGCGCGGCCCCCGGAGGTGTGTCTCCGGAGGCCGCGCGGCCGCCGCGGCGGGCGGCGGGGGCAGTGCAGGGTCGGGCGGCGGGGGCAGTGCAGGGTCGGGCGGCCGGGGCGGTCCAGACAGGTGCGGCGGGGGCGGCCGGCGCGGCCGCGGGGCCTACGCGGCCTCGGGGTCGCCCGGGGTGTAGGTGAGCCTGACCACCTGGCCGTCCGGCCCGGCCGGGCCGAGGTCCTTGCCGTTGACGTACAGGTGGACGGCGCCGGCGTTGCCGAGCACCAGCCTGATCCTCCTGGGGTCGGTGAAGGTCTGGTCCTCGCCCGACTGCAGGTTCTTCTGGAAGAGGGTGTTGCCCTGGCTGTCGATCGCGGAGACCCAGCTGTCGCCGTTCTGGGCGACCAGCTTGACCGTGACCCGGTCCGCGGGGGCGGCCGCGATCGGCGACTCCGTGCGCGGGGTGGCGGGCGGGGTCGGCCGGACGGTGACCGGGGCCGACGCCTTGCGGCTGGGCAGCGGCGTGGAGGCGACCTTCTCGGCGTGCCCGGCGCCCCGGCCGCTCGCCAGGTTGAAGCCGATGAGCGCGACCACGGCGACGATCGCGGCGACCATGGCGGCCGTCCAGTTGGGGCGCCGCCGCTCGGTGCGGATCCGCTCCGCCTCGAAGATCTGCGCCGGGCGGGCGGAGGACGGCGCGCCGCCGTGCTCCGCGTCGTACCGGGCGACCAGGGCGTCGCCGTCCACGCCGACGTACCGGGCGATGGCCCGGATGTGGCCGCGGGCGTAGAAGTCGCCGCCGCAGCGGCTGTAGTCGTCCTCCTCGATGGCGTGCACTATCGGCACCCGGACCCGCGTGGCGGAGCTGACCTGATCGACGGTCAGCGCGGCGTCGATCCGGGCGGAGGCCAGGATCCGGCCGATCGTGGGCAGGGGGGCGGCGGCCGGCACGGCCTCGGCAGGCGGCTGGAAGGAGGCGGGGACGGGCGGTCTGCGCCGCCCGATCGCGGAGGACCCGGACATCGTCGGAGCGGAGCCGGGCGCGGCGGTGTCGGACCGGCGGTTGTCGCCGAGCGGGGACTTGCCGATGGTCACTTGGGCGCCTTTCGAGCGTTGGCCACCTGCTGGAATATCAGTCTAGAGGGGGTGGGAAACCCTTTATCAAGCCGGGCGGGACCGAATGCGCACGGCCCGTGCCCACGCACCCGGCGGGCCCGGTGGAACCGGCGTCCGGCCCCCCGTGCCCGGACCGGCCCGTACCCGGACCGGTCGCCCGGTCCCGGCCGCGCCGGCCGCGTGTGCGGACCGGCGTCCGCACGGCCCCTGCCCGCGTGGACGCAGCGGCACGCCGATCGGTTCCCCACCTCCCGAACGAGTCCGGGGACCGGGAGGTCACCCCCGGAGTTCGACGAGGACGCCGTCCAGCTCGTCCGGTTTGACGAGGACGTCGCGGGCCTTCGACCCCTCGCTCGGGCCGACGATCCCGCGCGACTCCATCAGGTCCATCAGCCTTCCCGCCTTGGCGAATCCCACACGCAGCTTGCGCTGGAGCATCGAGGTCGACCCGAACTGGGTGGAGACCACCAGCTCGGCGGCCTGGCAGAGCAGGTCGAGGTCGTCGCCGATCTCCTCGTCGATCTCCTTCTTCTGGCCGGACCCGACGGTGACGTCCTCGCGGTAGGAGGGCGTCAGCTGCTCCTTGCAGTGCTTCACCACCGCGGCGACCTCGGCCTCGGTGACGAAGGCGCCCTGCATGCGGACCGGCTTGCCCGCGCCCATCGGCAGGAAGAGCGCGTCGCCCTTGCCGATCAGCTTCTCCGCGCCGGGCTGGTCCAGGATGACCCGGGAGTCGGCGAGCGAGGAGGTGGCGAAGGCGAGCCGGGAGGGGACGTTGGCCTTGATGAGCCCGGTCACCACGTCGACCGAGGGCCGCTGGGTGGCCAGCACGAGGTGGATGCCGGCGGCGCGGGCGAGCTGGGTGATGCGCACCACGGAGTCCTCGACGTCGCGCGGGGCCACCATCATGAGGTCGGCCAGCTCGTCGACGATCACCAGCAGGTACGGGTAGGGCGTCAGCTCCCGCTCGCTGCCGGCCGGGGGCTGCACCCTGCCCGCGCGCACCGCCGCGTTGAAGTCGTCGACGTGGCGGAAGCCGTAGGCGGCCAGGTCGTCGTAGCGCAGGTCCATCTCGCGGACGACCCACTGCAGGGCCTCGGCGGCCTTCTTGGGGTTGGTGATGATCGGCGTGACCAGGTGCGGGATGCCCTCGTACGCGGTGAGCTCGACCCGCTTGGGGTCGACCAGCACCATCCGCACCTCGTCGGGGGTGGCGCGGGCCAGGATCGAGGTGATGAGGCAGTTGATGCACGAGGACTTGCCCGCGCCGGTGGCGCCGGCGACCAGGATGTGCGGCATCTTGGCGAGGTTGGCGACCACGGTGTGGCCCTCCACGTCCTTGCCCATGCCGACCAGCATCGGGTGGCCGTCCTCGGCGGCGGCGCGGGAGCGCAGCAGGTCGCCGAGGTTGACCATCTCCCGGTCGCGGTTGGGGATCTCGATGCCGACGGCGGACCGGCCGGGGATCGGGCTGATGATCCGCACGTCCGGGCTGGCGACCGCGTAGGCGATGTTCTTGGCGAGGGCGGTGATCCGCTCCACCTTGACGGCCTGGCCGAGCTCCACCTCGTAGCGGGTGACCGTCGGACCGCGCGTGAAGCCGGTGACGGCCGCGTCCACCTTGAACTCGGCGAAGACGCCGGTGAGCTGGGCCACCACGTCGTCGTTGGCCTGGCTGCGGGCCTTGCCCGGGCCGCCGCGCTCCAGCAGGTCCAGGGGGGGCAGCGCGTAGGTGACGTCCCCGGAGAGCTGCAGCTGCTCCATGCGGACGGGGGCCGGGCCGTGGCCGTCGGGGGCGTCCGGCCCGCCGGGGGCGTGGGGGCCGGAGCCGCTGCGGGCGGCCGGGAGGACGGGCTCCTCGGGCGGGGCGGTGCGGTCGACCACGCGGGGCACCATGCCCGCCAGGGTGGAGGAGCCGGGCACGCCGAACTCCACGGCGCCCTGCAGGTCGGCCGCGACCCCGCGCGCCACGTCGCGGGTGGCGAAGAGGCCGTCGTCGGCGGGCTCGGGCAGCGGCTCGGCCTGCCTGCGGCGCGGGCGGCGGCGCTTGGCCGGCGGGTCGCCGCCGTCCTTCTCCAGCGTGTAGGGCAGGGCGGTGTAGTCGGCGTCCTCGGGGGGCTCGGTGGAGTGCTCCCGGTCGGCCGCGCCCGGCGCGGCGGCATCCGCGGACGGGGGCCGCTCCACGACGCCGAGGCGGTGGCCCAGCAGCCGCAGCCGTTCGGGGATCCGGTTGACCGGGGTGGCGGTGACCACCAGCAGGCCGAAGAAGGCGAGGAGGAGGAGCAGGGGCACGGCGAGGGCCGGTCCGGCGGCCGCCATCATCGGGCGGGAGGCGGCCCAGCCGACGATGCCGCCGGCCTGCCGGATGCGGGTGGCGCCGGTCTGCATGCCGGGCGCCCCGCAGCCGATGTGGACCAGGCCCAGGACGCCGACGGTCAGCGCGCCCAGGCCGATGACGATCCGGCCGTTGGCCTCCGGGCGCTCGGGGTGGCGCAGCAGGCGCCAGGCGATCCCGGCGAGCGGCAGGGCCACCAGGACGTCCAGGCGGCCGAAGGCGCCGCTGACCACGGCGGTGGCGGCGACGCCCAGCCAGCCCTGGGGGGTGAACCAGGTGCCGGCGGCGGTCACCAGGGCCAGGGCGAGGAGCAGCAGTCCGAGGCCGTCGCGGCGGTGGGCGGGGTCCAGGCCCTTGGCGCCGTCGCCGAAGCCGCGGAAGACGGCGCCGACGGCGTGCGCGAGGCCCAGCCAGCAGGCGCGCACGGCCCGGAAGAGCACGGGCCGGGGCGGCGGTGGCGGCGGGGCGGCCTTCCTCGCGGGGGCCCTGCGGGCCGCGGGCCTGGCGGCCGCGGGCTTGGCGGCCCCCTTGCCGGCCGCTCCGGAGGCGCCCTTCTTCGACGGCCCCGAGGGCGGCGTGCGCGGGGCACTTCCGGACGTACGTGTGGCCATGGTCAGAGGGTACCGGCGCCGCCACCCGGGGGACATGCGGCCGGACGCGGCCCCGGGGGGCGTGTCGCGGCCGGGGCGGGACGCGGCGGTCCACCCGAACGGCCGTCACCCGAGCGCCCGTCACCTGCCCGTCCCGGCAGCCCCGGCCGGGCCGCCCTTCCGCGGCACACCTGCGGAGGACGCCGGTGCCGAACGGCAGGACCCCGGACGGGGTCGGGCTCCGCGAACGGCAGGACCCCGGACGGGGTCGGGCTCCGCGAACGGCAGGACCCCGGACGGCCTCGGGCCGGGCGGCCCTAGCCGGTGAAGGCGCCGCCGACGCCGCCCGCGCCGGGCTCCAGGGCGTCCAGGGCCCGCCGCAGCCCGGCGACCTTCCGCTCGAGGTGCGCGGCGGTCGCGGCGGCGGCGGTGTCGGCGGACCCGTCGAGCTGCTTGGTGAGCGCCTCGGCCTGCTCCTCCACGGCCGCCAGCCGGGCGGACAGTTCGGCGAGCAGCCCGCCGCTGACCGGGGGCTCCTTGCGCTCGGCCTCGTCGGCGCCCGCCGCCTGCCCCGACTCCAGCTGCAGGCGCAGCAGCGCCGCCTGCTCCTTGAGCTGGCAGTTCTTCATGTACAGCTCGACGAAGACGGAGACCTTGGCCCGCAGCACCCACGGGTCGAACGGCTTGGAGATGTAGTCCACCGCGCCGGCCGCGTAGCCCCGGAAGGTGTGGTGGGGGCCGTGGTTGATGGCGGTGAGGAAGATGATCGGGATGTCGCGGGTGCGCTCGCGGCGCTTGATGTGGGCGGCGGTCTCGAAGCCGTCCATGCCGGGCATCTGCACGTCCAGCAGGATGACCGCGAAGTCGTCCGTCAGCAGCGCCTTGAGCGCCTCCTCCCCGGACGATGCCCGCACCAGGGTCTGGTCGAGCGCGGAGAGGATCGCCTCCAGCGCCAGCAGATTCTCCGGCCGGTCATCGACCAGGAGGATCTTGGCCTTCTGCACCATGGCCCGTCCTCCTCGCCCCGGGAGTGCCCCGGTCGCCGCCCCCACGGGCGACACCTGTGCGCCGCCTGCCCTCGTGCCGGTCATGGTAGTCGCACCTTTTCGTCGGCCACAGCACGTCGCCGCCCGCCGCGACGACGTCTCGCGGCACGCGACCTGCCACCGGATCCCCCGGCCCCTCCTGGCAACGCCGAGCGACCCTACCCGGTTCCCGTCCCGGGGGGCCACCACGCGTTCGGGTGACGGCGCGGCCCGGCGCGGCCCGGGGCGCGCCGGGGCGCGCCGGGGCGCCCCGGGGCGCGGCGGACGGCGCCGGGGCTACCGTCCGCGCGCCCGCAGCCAGTGGTCCATCACCCCCAGCAGGTGGTCGGTGTCCACCGGCTTGGTGACGTGGTCGGAGGCGCCCGCCTCGATGCTCTTCTCCCGGTCGCCCTTCATCGCCTTGGCGGTGAGGGCGATGATGGGCAGTCCGGCGAACTGCGGCATGCTGCGGATCGCCTCGGTCGTGGCGTAGCCGTCCATCTCCGGCATCATGATGTCCATGAGCACCAGCGCGACGTCGTCGTGCTGCTCCAGGACCTCGATGCCCTCCCGGCCGTTCTCCGCGTAGAGCACGGTCAGGCCGTACTGCTCCAGCACGCTGGTGAGGGCGAAGACGTTGCGGATGTCGTCGTCGACGATCAGCACCTTCTCCCCCTCGAAGCGGCCCTGGAAGGACTGCCCCTCCCCGGCCCGGCCGTCCGCCGCGGCGGCGCCCCGGCCGGGGAACGCGACGGCGCGCGGGAGCGCGCGGGGGGCGGGCGGCGCCGGGGGCTCCGGCGCGGCGGCCGGCGGCGGCCCCGCCCGGTGACCGGCGTCGCGGTGCGCCGCGTCGCGCTGCGCGGCCGCCCGGCGGCGGTCGGCCGCCGTCCCGCGCCGCCGCTCCTCGGCCAGCTCCCGGACCTCCTGCGCCCAGTGCTCCGCCGGGCTGCCGGCCGCGGCGTCGTGCCCGGACCGGGCGGCCTCCGCCGGGTACGGCTCGCCGCCCCGGCGCTCGGCGTCCGGCCCGTCGGCGCGCAGCGGCAGGTAGAGGGTGAAGGTGGAGCCGCGGCCCAGCTCGCTCTCGGCGTGGATCTCGCCGCCCAGCAGCCGGGCGATCTCCCGGCTGATGGACAGGCCGAGCCCCGTGCCGCCGTACTTGCGGCTGGTGGTGCCGTCGGCCTGCCGGAAGGGCTCGAAGATCTCCCGGAGCTTGTTGCTGGGGATGCCGATGCCCGTGTCCGTCACCGAGAAGGCGACCAGCGGGTCCTCGGGCCCGGCGATCGCCCCGGCCTCCAGCAGCTGCTCGCGCACGTACGCGGGCACGTCGTCGCCCGCGGGGCGGATCAGCAGCTCCACCGCGCCGCCGTCGGTGAACTTCACCGCGTTGGAGAGCAGGTTGCGCAGCACCTGCTGGAGCCGCTGCTCGTCGGTGTGGAGGGTGACGGGCAGGTCCGGGGAGACCCGGACGGCGAAGTCCAGGCCCTTGTCGGCGGTGAGCGGCCGGAAGGCGGCCTCCACGTAGTCGACGAGCTGGACCAGGGCGATCCGCGAGGGGCGGACCTCCATCTTGCCCGCCTCGACCTTGGACAGGTCCAGGATGTCGTTGATCAGCTGGAGCAGGTCGGTGCCGGCGCCGTGGATGGTCTCGGAGAACTCCACCTGCTTGGGCGAGAGGTTGCCCTCGTTGTTGTCGGCGAGGAGCTTGGCGAGGATGAGCAGCGAGTTGAGCGGGGTCCGCAGCTCGTGCGACATGTTGGCCAGGAACTCGCTCTTGTACCGGGAGGCCAGCGCCAGCTGCTCGGCGCGCTCCTCCAGGACCTGGCGGGCCTCCTCGATCTCGCTGTTCTTGATCTCGATGTCGCGGTTCTGCTGGGCCAGCTGCTCGGCCTTCTCCTGCAGCTCCTCGTTGGTGTGCTCCAGCTCCTCCTGGCGCGCCTCCAGCTCGGCGGAGCGCATGGAGAGCTCGGCGGTGAGGCGCTGCGACTCCAGCAGCAGGCCCTCGGTCTTGGTGTTGACGCTGATGTTGTTGACGGTGACGCCGATCATCTCGGCGATCTGCTCCAGGAAGTCCAGCACGACGCTGGTGAAGGAGCTGAACGAGGCCAGCTCGATCACGCCGAGCACCCGGCCCTCGAACATCACCGGCAGCACGATCACGTGGGCCGGCGAGGCCTCGCCGAGACCGGAGGCGATCTTGAGGTACCCGGGCGGGGCGTCCCGGAGCATGACCGGCCGCTTCTCGACCGCGGCCTGGCCGATCAGCGACTCGCCGAGCCGGAAGTGGGTGGGCATGGCGCGGCGCTGGTAGCCGTAGGAGCCGATCAGGCGCAGCACGACGTCGCTCTGGTCGTCGTCCTCGGTGACCAGGGCGGCGGAGCGGCCGCCGGGCTGGGCGAGGAAGAAGGCGCCGTGCTGGGCGGAGACCACCGGCGTCAGCTCGCTCATGATGAGCGCGGCGACCGCCTCCAGGTCGCGGCGGCCCTGGAGCAGGCCGGAGATCCGCGCGAGGTTGGTCTTGAGCCAGTCCTGCTCCTTGTTGGTGCGGGTGGTCTCGCGCAGGTTGGCGATCATCTGGTTGATGTTGTCCTTGAGCTCGTCGAGCTCCCCGGACGCGTCCACGTCGATGCGCAGCGAGAGGTCGCCGCGGGTCACCGCGGTGGCGACCTGGGCGATGGCCCGGACCTGGCGGGTGAGGTTGCCGGCCAGCTCGTTCACCGACTCGGTGAGGTCCTGCCAGGTGCCGGCGACGCCGGGGACGCGGGCCTGGCCGCCGAGGCGGCCCTCGGCGCCGACCTCGCGGGCCACCCGCGTCACCTCGACGCCGAAGGCGGAGAGCTGGTCGACCATCGTGTTGAGGGTGGTCTTGAGCTCCAGCATCTCGCCGCGGGCGTCGACGTCGATCTTCTTCGACAGGTCGCCGTTGGCGACGGCGGTGGTGACCAGGGCGATGTTCCGCACCTGGCCGGTGAGGTTGTTCGCCATCAGGTTGACGTTCTCGGTGAGGTCCTTCCAGATGCCGGCGACGCCGGGGACGTTCGCCTGGCCGCCGAGGATGCCCTCGGTGCCCACCTCGCGCGCCACCCGCGTCACCTCGACGGCGAAGGCGGAGAGCTGGTCGACCATCGTGTTGAGGGTGCCGGCGAGCGCGGCGACCTCGCCCTGCGCCTCGATGGTGATCTTCTTCGACAGGTCGCCGTTGGCGACGGCGGTGGCGACCTGGGCGATGTTGCGGACCTGGCTGGTCAGGTTGGACGCCATGAAGTTGACGTTGTCGGTCAGGTCCTTCCAGATGCCGGAGACGCCCCGCACCCGGGCCTGGCCGCCGAGGATGCCCTCGGTGCCCACCTCGCGCGCCACCCGCGTCACCTCGTCCGCGAAGGCGGAGAGCTGGTCGACCATCGTGTTGACGGTGGTGACCAGCTCCAGGATCTCGCCCCGGGCGTCCACGGTGATCTTCTTGGAGACGTCGCCGCGGGCCACCGCCGTGGTCACCTCGGCGATGTTCCGCACCTGGCCGGTGAGGTTGTTCGCCATCAGGTTGACGTTGTCGGTGAGGTCCTTCCAGGTGCCGGAGACGCCCGGTACCAGGGCCTGGCCGCCGAGGCGGCCCTCGGTGCCCACCTCGCGGGCCACCCGCGTCACCTCGTCCGCGAAGGCGCCGAGCTGGTCGACCATGGTGTTGATGGTGGTCTTCAGCTCCAGGATCTCGCCCCGGGCGTCCACCTCGATCTTCTGCGACAGGTCGCCGCGCGCCACCGCGGTCGCGACCTGGGCGATGTTCCGCACCTGGCCGGTGAGGTTGTTCGCCATGAAGTTGACGTTGTCGGTCAGGTCCTTCCAGGTGCCGGCGACGCCGGGCACGCTCGCCTGGCCGCCCAGCATGCCCTCGGTGCCGACCTCGCGGGCCACCCGCGTCACCTGCTCGGCGAAGGCGGAGAGCTGGTCGACCATCGTGTTGATGGTGTTCTTCAGCTCCAGGATCTCGCCCCGGGCGTCCACCTCGATCTTCTGCGACAGGTCGCCGCGGGCCACCGCCGTGGTCACCTGGGCGATGTTGCGGACCTGGTCGGTGAGGTTGTTCGCCATGAAGTTCACCGAGTCGGTCAGGTCGCGCCACACCCCGGCGACGCCGGGCACCCGCGCCTGGCCGCCGAGGCGGCCCTCCACGCCCACGTCCCGCGCGACCCGGGTCACCTGGGCGGCGAAGGCGGAGAGCTGGTCGACCATCGTGTTGACGGTGTTCTTCAGCTCCAGCATCTCGCCGGAGACGTCGACGGTGACCTTCTGCGACAGGTCGCCGGAGGCGACCGCGGTGGTCACCTGGGCGATGTTGCGGACCTGGCCGGTGAGGTTGCGGAAGGCGTTGTTCACCGAGTCGGTGAGGTCCTTCCAGGTGCCGGCGACGCCCGGCACCTGCGCCTGGCCGCCGAGGCGGCCCTCGGCGCCGATCTCCCGGGCGACGCGGGTGACCTCGCCGCCGAAGGCGGAGAGCTGGTCGACCATCGTGTTGACGGTGTTCTTCAGCTCCAGCATCTCGCCGGAGACGTCGACGGTGACCTTCTGCGTCAGGTCGCCGGAGGCGACGGCGGTGGTCACCTGGGCGATGTCGCGGACCTGCGCGGTGAGGTCCCGGAAGGCGTTGTTCACCGAGTCGGTGAGGTCCTTCCACACGCCCGCCGCGCCGGGCACCATCGCCTGGCCGCCGAGGCGGCCCTCGGAGGCGACCTCGCTCGCCACCCGGTTGACCTCGGCGGCGAAGGTCCGCAGCGTCTCGGTCATCGCGTTGATGGTCATCGCCAGGCGGGCGATCTCGCCGCGCGCCGTGACGGTGATCTTCTGGGACAGGTCGCCGTTGGCGACGGCCGTGGTGACCTGGGCGATCTCCCGGACCTGGGCGGTCAGGTTGTTCGCCATGAAGTTGACGTTGTCGGTGAGGTCCTTCCAGATGCCGGCGACGCCCGGCACCTGCGCCTGGCCGCCCAGCTGCCCCTCGGTGCCGACCTCGCGGGCGACGCGGGTCACCTCGGCGCCGAAGGAGGAGAGCTGGTCGACCATCGTGTTGACGGTGTTCTTCAGCTCCAGCATCTCGCCGTCCACGTGGACGGTGACCTTGCGGGACAGGTCCCCCTTGGCGACCGCGGTGGTCACCAGGGCGATGTCGCGGACCTGGGCGGTCAGCCGCCCGGCCATGGTGTTGACCGAGTCGGTGAGGTCCTTCCAGCTGCCGGACATGCCGCGGACCCGGGCCTGGCCGCCGAGCTTGCCCTCGGTGCCGACCTCGATGGCGACCCGGGTGACCTCGTCGGTGAACTCCGAGAGCTGGTCGACCAGCCCGTTCACCGTGCGGCCGATCTTCAGGAACTCGCCGCGCAGCGGGTGGGTGAGGCCGTCGGCCCCCAGCGAGCGCAGCTCCATGCGCTGCTCCAGGTCGCCCTCGGCGATGGAGCCCAGCACCCGCCCCACCTCGGCCATCGGCCGGGCCAGGTCGTCGATCAGGGCGTTGCAGTTGTCGACCGCCGAGCCCCAGGCGCCCTCGCCGGCGCCCGCCTCCAGCCGCTCGGAGAGCCGCCCCTCGCGGCCGACCACCCGCCGCACGCGCGCCAGCTCGCCGGTGAGGTGCTGGTTGCGTTCGGCGACCTCGTTGAAGACGGCGGCGATCTCGGCCATGACGCCGTCGCCGGGCACGGTCAGCCGGCGGCGGAAGTTCCCGTCCCGCATCGCGGTCAGCGCGGAGAGGAGCTTGCGCAGGTTGGCGGCGTCGGCCCCCCTGGCGCCGCCGGCGGGGACCGGTCTGCGGGGGGACGCCCCGCCCGCCGCGGCGGTCCTGGTGCCGCCGCGGGGGGACGCGCCCCCCGTCGTACCGGCTGGTGCCGATTCGCCCGAACTCAACGGGTCCCTCCCGCGTAGTCGATCTGGCAGGTCTCGATGTGGCTGGTGGAGCAGGCACAGCACCGACACCGTGCGCGGACCCCCCAGTCTTGCATCACGGGGTGTGCGAGGACACGGGCACGAGGACGGTTGTACGGGGCCGGTCCCGGGGTATCGCATTCTCGACCGGCCCCGCACCGGTTCGGACGCGGACCCGAAAAGTCCCGTCCGCCCCGCCCTTCCTCGGCGACGGAGCCACACGGGAGCAGCGGCGGAAAGTAACCTGTCGGCCTGGGCGGCGCCCCGTGGAAGGGCGGCCGACGAGACGTGAGGAGCCGGGAGCAGTGGTCACCGCGCGGGCAGCCGCCACCTTCGAGCCGGTCGGCCGCTCGGTCGCCGCCGCCCGCGGTTTCGTCCGCGACACCCTCCAGGGCTGGGGGTTCGCGGACGTGGTGGACGACGCGGTGGTCCTCGCCAGCGAACTGGTCACCAACGCCGTGGTGCACGCCGGGACCGCCGCCGAGGTGACCTGCCTGCGCGAGGACGACGCGGTGCGGATCGAGGTCGCCGACCGCTACCCGGAGCGGGAGCTGCCGCTCGACGGGGTCGGCCCGGTCGGCGAGCCGTCGCGCGGGCGGCTCGGCGACCCGGAGCGCGAGGGCGGCCGCGGCCTCCTCCTCTGCTCCGCGCTGGCGCCGCGCTGGGGCGTGGAGTACAGCGCCACCCACAAGCTGGTGTGGTTCCGCATGGTGCTGCCCGCCCGCGGCGCGGGCACCCGGTTCGCCGCCCCCGCCGGGCCGGAGGGGGCGCTGCCGGCCGCCGGCGACGGCGTGCTGGTCGGCGTGGTCCGGGTGGACGCCGACGGGGTCGTGCGGTCCTGGAACGCCGACGCCGAGGGCCTCTTCCACCTGCCGGCCGCGCAGGTCACCGGGCACCCGCTGGCGGAGTACGCGGCCTGGCCGCAGACGCCGGGCACCGGCCTGGGGCTCCAGGAGGCGCTGGCGCTCTCCCGCTGGGAGGGCAGCTACGGCATCCGCGGCGGCGACGGCCGGGTGACCGGCGTGTACGGCTCCCACCTGCGGATGCGGGACGCCGAGGGCGCCCCCTCCACCGTCTGCCTGCTGGTCCGGGAGCAGGACCGGGCGGTGCTGCAGTCGCCGTTCCGGGCGCCCGCCGCCGAGGGCGGCGCGGCGGGCCGCGCCGACGGCCGCGACCGGCGGCCCGCCGACGCCTTCGACGCGCTGCTCGGCAGCCCGTCGGCCGACGACCTCGACGGGCTGCTGCAGCGCACCGTGGAGCGGGCCCGCGACATGCTCGACGGCGACGCCTCCTACCTGCTGCTCGCCACCGACGACGAGACCGAGCTGGAGGTCCGGGCCAGCGCCGGGCTGCCCTCGGGGCGGCAGCGGTTCGCGCGCGTGCCGGTGGAGGGCGGCACCGGCCGGTACGGCTCGGCGCGGATGCCCGCCGTCCACGACGACCTCACGGCGCAGCCCGGCGCGGTGCCGCTGCTGACGGGCACCGGGATGCGCTCGGTGGTCACCGTCCCGCTGAAGGTCGAGGGGCGGCTGACCGGATCCCTGGGCGTCGCCGCCCAGGCCCCCGCCCGCTACACCAACGACGACGCGCTGCGCCTGCAGTTCGCCGCCGACCGCATCTCGCTGGCGGTGGAGAGCGCCCGGCTCACCGAGCTGGAGCGGCTGCGGCGCGGCTCGCTCTCCTTCCTGGTGGAGGCCTCCGACCTGCTGGCCGGCACCCTGGAGCGGGACCAGACGCTGGCGCTGATGGCGCAGATGACCGTGCCCACCCTGGCCGCGTGGTGTGCGGTGTACACCACCGGCGACCAGGCCGGGCCGCCGCAGCTGGCGTTCGTCCTGCACGAGGACGAGGACCGGATCGACGGCCTGCGGGCCCTGCTGGAGAAGGTGCCGCCGCCGGACCCGGACCCCAGCCCCGGCGCCCGCCCCTGGAAGGCCCCCGCCGAGGCCGCCCACGCCGCCGCCCTGCGCGCCTCGCTGCGCTCGCTGGGCCTGGGCGACGCCGCGCAGCCGGCCGCCGGCCCCGGCACCGCCCTGGCCACCTCGGCGGCGGTCGGCGGCGAGACGGTGGTGCTGCCGCTGGTGGCGCGCAACCGGGTCATCGGGCTGCTGGCGCTCGGCCGGTCCGCGGAGGAGCGCTTCCGCCGGGAGATCCTGGAGCTCGCCGAGGACCTCTCCCGGCGGGCCGCCCTGGCCCTGGACAACGCCCGCCTGTACTCGGAGCGCACCGCCATCAGCCAGGCCCTGCAGCGCAGCCTGCTGCCGCCGGAGCTGCCGCCGGTGCCCGGCGTCGAGGTCGAGGTGATCTACCGGGCGGCGGGCGAGGGCAACGAGGTCGGCGGCGACTTCTACGACGTCTTCCCCATCCGGGAGGGCACCTACGGCTTCGCCATCGGCGACGTCTGCGGCACCGGGCCGGAGGCCGCGTCCGTGACCGGCCTGGCCCGGCACTCGCTGCGGCTGCTGGCCCGCGAGGGCCTGGCCGCGCCCGAGGTGCTGCAGCGGCTGAACGCGGCGATCCTCGACGAGGGCTCCCGCAGCCGCTTCCTCACCCTCCTCTACGGGGAGATGACGCCGTGCCCGGACGGCTCGGTGGAGCTGCGGCTGGTCTGCGCGGGGCACCCGCTGCCGCTGCGGCTGCGGCCGGGCGGCGAGGTGGTGCCCGCCGCCGAGCCCCAGCCGCTGCTGGGCGTGATGGAGGACCTGGAGCTGTCGGAGGAGACCGTCGTCCTGGACCCGGGCGACGTGCTGCTCTGCGTCACCGACGGCGTCACCGAGCGGCGCGAGGGCGGCCGGATGCTGGGCGACGACGGCCTGGCGGAGGTGCTGGCGGGCTGCACCGGCCTGACCGCGGGGGCGGTGGCGGCCCGGGTGCAGCGCGCGGTGGAGCGGTTCGCCGCCGAACCGCCCTCCGACGACATGGCGATCCTGGCCCTGCGCATCCCGGCGCAGCGCCAGGTCTGAGGGTCCGGGGGCACCGGGCCGGGCGGGCGCCCGGGACCGGGCCGGCTGCCCGTCCGTCCGGCTCAGCCCCGGCCGGCCACCGGCTGCTGTGCGGCCTCCGCAGCGGGGGCCACGGGACCCGGTGCGGCCCCCGGGACCGCGCCGGCTGCCCGGGGGCGCAGCAGGGCGGCGGCGCCCGCCTGGACCGCGTACGCGAGCAGCAGCAGCGCCACCGCCACGATGCCGTCGGCCCAGAAGTGGTTGGCGGTCACCACGACCACCGCCACGGTGGCGGCGGCGTGCAGCACCGCCAGCCAGCGCCACCGGCTGCGGGAGATCCGCACCACCGCCACCGCCACCAGCACGCACCAGGCGACGTGCACCGACGGCATCGCGGACAGCTCGTCGGCGACGACGCCGCCCACCGGCCCGCCGTACACCGACTGCCCGTACTGCACGGCGACGTCCACGAAGCCGCTGCCGGGCAGCATCCGCGGCGGCGCCACCGGGACGAACTGCACCAGCAGGCAGGCCGCGGTGACCAGGACCACCGTGGTGCGCACCCACGCGTAGCGCCGCCGGTGGCGCAGGAAGACCCAGAGCAGGAGGGCGATCATCGCACCGAAGTGCAGGACCGCGTAGTAGTAGTTCGCCGCCTTCACCAGCCAGGGGTACGGCAGCACGGCGCGCTGCCAGGACGCCTCGTCGGGCAGGCCGAGGGCCAGTTCGGCGCGGTGGATCCGCCGGGCGCGGTCCAGGGCGTGGTCGGCGCCCATGAGCGAGAGGTGGCCGGCCAGCTGCCACAGGGCGAAGAGCGCCAGCAGGGTGCCGGCCTCACGCAGCACCGCGGCGGCCGCCGGGGCGCGGCCCGTCGCGGGCCGGTCCGCGGCGGGCCGGTGTGCGTCGGGCCGGACGGCCGCCGCCCGCCGCACCGCGTACGAGGCGGCGAGCAGCACGGCGGACGCGCCGCCCGCCGTCTGCCACGACAGGGTGAGGTTCTGCACCGGCCACGCCCTCCCCGGGGCACCGGGCCGTCCCGCCCCCGTCGGGCGGGGAGGACTCCGGCCGGTCCCCCGCGATGAACAGACCGTAGACCCCGGCGGACGCCCGCCGGGACCGAGGGGGTGCCGGGCGGCTCAGCCGCCGATCACCAGCCGCCGCACCCCGGGCCAGCGGTCGGGGTCGGTGACCCGCCGGCCGTCCACGAGCACCCGCACGCCGGGCAGGTCCGCGGCGGACAGCACCCGGTAGTCGGCGTGGTCGGCCTGCACCACGGCGGCGGCCACCGGCTGCCCCCCGTGCGGCGGCAGGCCGAGCGCGGACAGCTCGGCGGCGGTGTAGAGGGGGTCGGAGACGTACGGCTGCGCGCCGCGCGCCCGCAGCGCCGCCACCACCGGGAAGACGCCGGAGAACGCGGTCTCCTTCACCCCGCCCCGGTAGGCGGCGCCCAGCACCAGCACGCCCGCCCCGGTGAGCGGCCCGAACTCCCGCTCCAGCAGGTCCACCGCGTAGCCCGGCATGGCCTCGTTGGCCTCGCGGGCGGCGCGGACCACGGTCGCCGCCGGGTCGTTCCACAGGTACATCCGCGGGTAGACCGGGATGCAGTGGCCGCCGACGGCGATGCCGGGCTGGTGGATGTGGCTGTACGGCTGGGTGTTGCACGCCTCGACGACCCGGGTGACGTCCACGCCGACGGTGTCCGCGTAGCGGGCGAACTGGTTGGCCAGGCCGATGTTGACGTCGCGGTAGGTGGTCTCGGCGAGCTTGGCCAGCTCGGCGGCCTCGGCGGAGCCGAGGTCCCACACGCCGTTGGGGCGCGGCAGGTCGTCGCGGTCGTCGAAGTCGAGCACGGCCCGGTAGAACTCCGCCCCGCGCCGGGCCGACTCCGCGTCGACGCCGCCCAGCAGCTTGGGGTAGCGGCGCAGGTCGGCGAAGACGCGGCCGGTGAGGACCCGCTCGGGGCTGAAGACGAGCGCGAAGTCCCGCCCGGCGGTCAGGCCGGAGCCCTGCTCCAGCAGGGGCGCCCAGCGGCCGCGGGTGGTGCCCACCGGCAGCGTGGTCTCGTAGCTGACCAGGGTGCCGGGGCGCAGCCCGGCAGCGACGGCACGGGTCGCCTCGTCCATCCAGCCGAAGTCCGGCTCGCCCGCGGCGTCCACGAAGAGCGGGACCACCACGACGACGGCCTCGGCCTCCGCGACCGCGGCGGCGGTGTCGGTGGTGGCCCGCAGGAGCCCGGCGGAGACGGCCTCCTTGAGGCGGACGTCCAGCCCGGCCTCCCCGGGGAAGGGCACCGTCCCCTCCCCCACCAGCCGCACCACGCGCTCGTCGACGTCGGCGCCGACCACGTGGTGCCCCTTGGCGGCGAACTGCACCGCCAGCGGCAGACCGATCTTGCCCAGCGCCACCACACAGATCCGCACGGCTGCTGCCCTCCGCAGGCCCGGGGCCCCGGCTGCGGCCCGCTCCCCTGCGATTGTCGGCGCGGGCCGGCGGGCGGGCCTCCCGGGCGCGGCGGACGGGGGACGGGGCCTGGGGCGGGGGCGGGGACGGGGACGGGGGACGGGGCCTGGGAGCGGCGTACCGGGGGTCGGCAGACGGGGGACGGGCCGCGGCCGCCCGGCGTGGTCCGGGAGCGTGCACGCGGGCGCTGCCTAGCGTGAGGAGCGCGCCCCTGTGGGGCGCGCCCCCGTTCCCGCCCGGAGGAGGAACCCGCCGTGAAGGTCCTCAGTGTCGTCGGGGCCCGGCCCCAGCTGGTGAAGCTCGCCCCGGTCGCGGAGGCGCTGACCGCCGCCGGGGCGCGGCACGTCATCGTCCACACCGGGCAGCACTACGACGCCGACCTGTCGGACGTCTTCTTCACCGGCCTCGGCATCCCCGCACCCGACGTGCACCTGGGCGTCGGCTCGGGCAGCCACGGCGTGCAGACCGGCGGGGTCCTCGCCGCGCTGGACCCCGTCCTGGCGGCCGAGCGCCCCGACTGGGTGCTGGTGTACGGCGACACCAACTCCACGCTGGCCGGGGCGGTGGCGGCGGTGAAGCAGCACCTGCCGGTCGCCCACCTGGAGGCCGGCCTGCGGTCGTTCAACCGGCGGATGCCCGAGGAGCACAACCGGGTGCTCACCGACCACGCCGCCGACCTGCTGCTCGCCCCCACCGAGGAGGCCGTGCGGCACCTGGCCGCCGAGGGCCTGGCGGAGCGCACCGAGCTGGTGGGCGACGTGATGGTCGACGTCTGCCTGCGGGTGCGCGACGCCGCGCTGGCCGAGCGCCGGGTGCCGCGGCTGCCCGAGGGCGTGGCGGCGGACCGGCCGTACCTGCTGGCGACCCTGCACCGGGCGGAGAACACCGACGACCCCAAGCGGCTCGCCGCGATCGCCGACGCCCTCGCGGCCCTGCCGCTGCCCGTCGCCCTGCTGGCGCACCCCCGGCTGCTGGCCCGCGCCGGGGAGCACGGCGTGGAGCTGGCCCGCGGCGCCGTCCGGGTGGGCCGGCCGCTGCCGTACGCGGACCTCGTGGCCGCCGTGCTCGGGTCCGCCGGGGTGGTCACCGACTCCGGGGGCCTGCAGAAGGAGGCGTACCTGCTGGGGCGCCCCTGCACCACGCTGCGTCCGGAGACCGAGTGGCCGGAGACGCTGAAGGGCGGCTGGAACGCCCTGGTGCCGGACCCGCAGCTGCTGACCGCCGCCGCCTGGGCGGCCACCGCGGCCCGCCCGGCCCCTGCGGCGCCGCGCGGCGCCCCGTACGGGGACGGGCGGGCGGCGGGCCGGGTGGCGCGGGTGCTGACCGAGCGGGCGGCTGCAGGGCGGGACTGACGCGGCGGGCCGCCGACGGCCGGGGGGGGGCGGCCCCGGCCGCCCCTCCCCGGCCCCGCGGTGCCCCGGGCGGTGGTTCGGGCGGTGGCCCGGCCGGCGGCTCAGGCGGGCTCGGGCTGGGTTTCGTCCGCGATCCGCGCCCGGACCGCCACGGTCGTCCGCCGCTGCGCCGACTCCAGCACCGCCGCCGAGACCTGCACCGTGCGCAGCCCCTGCCGCAGCGTCACCAGGTCGCCGGGCTTGCCCTCCACCGCGTCCCGGAACCGCTCGTGCTCCACGAGCAGCGGCTCACGCTTGGGGATCGCGTAGCGGACCATGTCGCCCTCGGCCACGCCGCGGAAGGCGCGCAGGGCCTCCCACTCCGTGGTCACCGCGCCGTTGGCGTAGAAGGTGAGGTCGGCGGTGAGGGTGTCGGCGACGAAGCAGCCGCGCGCGCCGGTGACCGCCGTGAACCGCTCCTTGAGCGGGCTCAGCCAGTTGACCAGGTGGCTGACGACGGTGCCGTCGGAGAGCTCGCCGACCACGGCCACCATGTCCTCGTGCGGACGGCCGCTCTTGGAGACCGTGCGGGCGGCCACCGAGCAGTAGTCCTGGCCGGTCACCCAGGCGGTGAGGTCGATGTCGTGGGTCGCGAGGTCCTTGACGACGCCCACGTCGGCGATGCGGTGCGGGAAGGGCCCCTGGCGGCGGGTCACCACCTGGAACACCTCGCCCAGCTCGCCGGCCTCCAGCCGGGCCCGCAGCGACTGCAGCGCGGGGTTGAACCGCTCGATGTGGCCGACGCCGGCGACCAGGCCGCGCGCCTCGAAGGCGTCCACCAGCCGTTCGGCGGCGGCCACCGAGTGTGCCAGCGGCTTCTCGATCAGCGCGCAGACGCCGTTGGCGGCCAGCTCCAGGCCCACGGCCTCGTGGTGCGCGGTGGGGCAGGCCACCACGGCGTAGTCGACGCCCAGGGCGACCAGCTCGGCGACGGTGTGCACGACCGGTACGCCGCGGGCGGCGCCGGTGCGGTCGCCGGCGGGGTCGACCGCGGCGACGAGCTCCACGCCGTCCAGCCCGCGCAGCACGCGGGCGTGGTTGCGGCCCATCGCGCCCAGGCCGATCAGGCCGGCCCGCAGGGTGCGGCGTCCGGCGGCCCCGGCCGGGGCGCTCATCGCCGGCCCGCCGGGGCCGGGGCGGCACCGGCCGCCGCCGCAGGGATCAGCTCTCGGTCTCTCCCGCGCATGGCGGCCACCTCCGTGGTGTCGTCTGCTTGCGTCCGTGTGCCGCGTGGTCGTGTGCCGTGGGTCCGTGTGCCGCGGCGCCGTGCAGCGGGGGGAGGGCGCCGCGGTCGCAGGCCCCGGGCGGGCCGGGGCGGAGCCCGGTCACGCCGCCGCCGCCGGTTCGGGCAGCGGGTGGATCCGGGCGGCGGCGAGCAGCCCCGCCACCGCCGCGGCCAGTTCGTCGTAGGGGCTCGCGGCCTGCCGGTGCCCGTCGGACCACCGCAGCGCGCCGGCGCGGCAGCGGTCGTACGCGGCACGGTGCGCGCCCGACCAGCCGGCCAGGATGCGGGCTGCCTGCTCCGGGCCGTCGGCGACGGTGCCCGCACCGCAGGAGCGGACCAGCTCCGCCGCGCGCGGCAGCGGGCTGCTGAGCACCGGCAGGCCGCAGGCCAGGTACTCGTAGACCTTCGACGGCACGGAGTCGACGAAGGCCCGCGTCGGCTCCAGCAGGGCGAGTCCCGCCCAGGCCCCCTCGGCCAGCCGCCAGGCCGCCCGCGGCGGCATCCGGCCGTGCAGCCGGACCCGCCCGGCGGCCGGGCTGGTCCGCTGCCAGTGCCGGAGCCGGTCGCGGTCGGCGGGGGCGACGGGCCCCACCAGGTCGACGTGCCAGTCGGGCGCCGCCTCGGCGGCCGCGAGCATCGCCCACAGGCCGCGGCTCCCGCGCAGGTCCCCCACGTACAGCGCCCGCGGTACCGGGCCGGGGGGCTGCGGGGCGGGCAGCAGCCGGACGTCCGGCATGTTGCGGACGACCAGGCGGCGGGCGGCGGTGCGGGGCGGCACGTGCTCGTCGGCGACCACGGTGAGGTCGGCGCCGCGGCTGAGCAGGGTCGCGGCGAGCGCCCACACCCGGGCGGCCGCGCCGGCGGCGCCGCGCGCCCAGGGGCGGTCGCGCAGCAGTGCCTGGTAGTCCTCGTGGACGTCCACCACGAGCAGCCGCCGCCCGCCGGGCAGCGGACGGTGGACGGCCCGGTGCAGGCGGGCGGCGGGCACCAGGTCGGGGTCGAGGGTGAGCAGCACCCGGCCGCGGGCGCGGGACGGCAGCAGGGCGGCGTGCAGGCCGCGGCGGGCCAGCCCGCCGGCGCGGACCGGCCGGAAGTCGACGCCCGGCGGCGCGTCCCGGGCGGTGCCGCGGGCCAGCACCTCCACCGTGAGCCCGGCACGGCGCAGGGCGGCGCAGTGCCGGTGCAGGCGGGCGTCGGCGACGTGGTGGCCGCTGGTGACCACGGAGACGTCGACCGGGGCGGGCAGGGCGGCGGGGGCGCCGTCCGGGGGCGGGGGATGCGTGGGAGGGGTCATGGCTCGCACCGCCGACTCGGGGCTCGGGTGGGGGCTCGGGGTTCGGGTGGGGGCTCGGGGTTCGGGTGGGGGCTCGGGGTTCGGGTGGGGGCCGGGTGGGGCCGGGGGTCCGGGGGTCCGGGGCCCGGCCGGCGGGTCCGTCCTCGGGGCGGACCGGGGGCGCCCGGCCGGGGGCCGGTCAGACGTCCTCCATGACGACCGCGTCCTCGCCGACGTCCTGGAAGCGGATGTAGGCGGCGGTGACCTCCTCCGGGTCGCCGCGCATCATCACCCGCCCCTGGTGCAGCCAGAGGCAGTCGTCGCACAGGTCGCGGATGGTGCCCACGGCGTGGCTGACCAGGAGGATGGTGCGGGCCTGGTCCACCAGTTCCCGGATCTTGTCGTACGACTTGCGCTTGAACTTGGCGTCGCCGGCCGACAGCGCCTCGTCGATGAGCAGCACGTCGGGCTCCATGTGGGTGGAGACCGCGAACGCGAGGCGCCCGTACATGCCGGAGGAGTAGGTCTTCATCGGCATGTCGATGAAGTCGCCGAGGTCCGCCCAGGCGGCGATCCGCTCGTAGCGCTCGGCGATCTGGCGGCGGCTCAGCCCGGCGGCCAGTCCGCCCAGCACCACGTTCTCGCGGCCGCTGAGGTTGCCGTTGAAGCCGACGCCCAGCGCGAGCAGGGTGCTGATGCGGCCGTGGACCTCGATCTCGCCCGCGCTCGGCGGCAGGATGCCCGCCACGGCCCGCATGAGCGTGGACTTCCCGGCGCCGTTGGCACCGACCACGCCGAGGACGCTGCCGTGCGGCACGTCGAGGCTGACGCCGCGCAGCGCCCGCACCTCGCGGACCAGTTCCCGGCGCCGCTGTGCGGGCCGGGTCAGCCGGTAGCGCAGGGTGTTGGCGCGCGGGTCGCGCGGGATGCGGTAGGTGATGTGGACGTCGCGGATCTGCACCGCGGGCGTCCCCTTCCGGCCGGGCCGGGGTGCCGCGCCGGGGTCCCGGTCCGCAGGGGGCGTCCCGGGAGCGGACGGCCCGGCGGCGGACGGCCCCGCGGCGGACAGTTCAGAGGCGGACAGCGAACTCACGCTCCCTCCACATGAAGACCAGGGCGCCCGTCAGGAACGCCCCGACGGCCCAGCAGGCGCCCTGCGCGAGCCACTCGGGGTGGGTGAAGCGGCCGCGCACCAGGGCGTCTCCCCAGGTCCCGAGCATCGGCGAGAGCGGGTTGGCGGCGATCAGGACCGCCTTGGGGCCGCCCTTGGCCAGCTGGTCCTCCAGCGCCCACAGCACGGGCGACAGGAACAGCCAGATCCGGATCAGGTACGGCAGGAAGTTGGCGAAGTCGCGGAAGTACACCTGGACGGTCGCGGCCAGGAACCCCAGGCCCGCCCCGAAGAGCGCCACGCAGGCGAAGGCGGGCACCCCCCAGGCCATCGCCCAGCTCCACGGCAGCCCCTCCACCTCGTGGACCACCAGGAACACCACCAGCGACGGCAGGAACCGCATGAAGGCGATGACGATCTGCGTGACCGGCAGCAGCAGCCGGGGGAAGGAGCTGTTCATGATCAGCCGACTGCTGCCGATCACCGAGCCGGCGCACTGGGCGAGGCAGCCGGAGAAGAAGTTGAAGGCGAACAGCCCGGCGAGCAGCTTGGCGAAGTAGTCGTGCTGGCGGGTGCCGCTGCCCAGGATGTCGACCAGGACGTAGTAGACGCAGCCCAGCAGCAGCGGGTTGAGCACCAGCCAGAGCTGGCCGAAGAAGCTGGTGTAGTTCTGCGCCCGCAGGGTGCTGCGCGCCATCTCGTGGACGAACTGCCGCCGCTGCCACAGCTGGCCGAGGTAGGCCGGGACGTGCGGCAGTCCCGCGCGCCGGGCGCGGAAGAGGTGGTGCTCCGGCTTGCGGGCGGGCGGCGCCTGTCCGGCCTGCCGCCCGGTCAGGGTGCCGCTCATCGCTGGCCCTCCTTCCCCGGACGGGGCTCCTCGGGACGGCTCTCCTCCACGCGGTTCTCCTCCACGCGGTTCTCCTCCACGCGGTTCTCCTCCGGGCAGGGCTCCTCCGGGTGGAGGTCCCGGTCCAGGCCGAGCGAGATCGCCACCCGCGGGTGGCGGCGGCCCAGGTGCCAGGCGGTGGGCACGGCGTAGGTGTCGTAGACCACGACGCGCTCGGTGCCCGCGGACACCAGGGCCGGGCCGGGGTCGCGGCGCGCCACCCGCCACAGCAGGTAGGGGCGCACCACGCGGTAGCCGCGGATGAAGAACCGGTGGTGGAAGGCGTCGGCGAGCCGGGTGTGCGCGCGGACGGCCGCACCGAGCGCGAGCTCCAGCGGGCGGCCCGCGCCGGGGTGCCCGTAGTGGGGCTCGGCGGCCCGCCGCAGCAGGGCGAGGGCCTTGCGCGGGGCGCGGTACACCAGCAGCCGCTCGCCGCGGGGCAGCGGGTGGCGGCCCTCGCCGGCCCGCAGCGACCAGGCCCGTACGGCCGGGGGCAGCCCGGCGGCCTGCCACGGGTCGGGGTTGACGGTGAGCAGGTCCACGGCGAACCCGCGGGAGAGCAGGAACGCGGCGTCCTCGCAGACCGCCGCCACCCGGCGGGTGTTGAGGGCGAGCAGCAGCACGCGGCGGTCCGCGCCGCTCCCTGCGCCGTCCCCGGGACCGGCCGGGCGGTCGGGGACGCGGCCCGGCGCGGCCGGGACGGCCGGGGCGTCGGCCCGGGCGCTCATCGGGCCGCCTCCGCCCGGTCGGCGGGGGTCCCGGGGCGGCCCGCGGGGGCCGCGGCCCCGTCCACGCCGCGCGCCACACCCCAGCGCAGGGGCAGGCCGGGCTCGGCGCGGGCGAGGTGCCAGGCGAGGGCCGCGGCCGGGGCGTCGCACACGACGGCCTCCGCGATCCGGGGGCGCGGGCCGCGGGGCAGCAGGCCGCGCAGTCCGCGGCGGGCGGCCCGCCACAGCTGCCAGCCGCCGAGGAGTCCGCCGCCGGGGGGCAGCAGGACCGTCCAGACGCGCGGGTCCTCCGCGGCGGCCTCGGCGACCTCGCGGCGGCCCGCGACCACGACGACGGGCACACCGCGCTCGGCCAGGAACCGGGCGTCCTCGACGACGGCCCGCTGCCGGGTGGCGCCCAGGGCCAGCAGCAGCACGGCGCCCGCGCCGGGGCGCGGGGGGTCCGGGTGCGCGGCCGCCGGCGCGGGGCGGCGGTCGGCGGGGTGGAGGCGGGAGTGCCGCTCGGGGCGGTGGCGGGGCGCCTGCGGCGGGCGGGACCGGCCGCCGTGCGCGGACGGCCGGGGTGCGGCGGGGTACCGGGGCGTGCCGGGCGGGAGGCCCGGCGCTCCGGGGCCGGCGGCGGCGCCGGGCGCGCCGGGCGCGGCGGGTGCGCCGTCGCGGGCGGGGGGCGGCGGGCGGTACCCGCCCTCGCACGGCAGGAGGGGCAGGTCGCCGGGGCCGGCGGAGGCCGCGGCCGGGGGGCCGCCGGGGACGGCCCCGGCCGGGGGGCGCGGTCCGGCGGGCCCCCGGGGTGCGGACCCGTGAGCCGCGGGCCCGTGAGGTGCGGCCCCTCGGACGGGCGATCCCGGGCGGGCGCCGGACGGCCGGGCGCGGCCGCCCGGGGCCGTGCCGCCCGCCGGTCCGCGCCGGTCGGCCCGCCCGGACCGCCCGTCCGCGTCAGCGCCCGCGTCGGCGGGGGCGGAGGCGGAGGCGGAGGCGGAGGAGACGGCGGGGACGGCCGCGACGCCGGGGGACGGCGGGGCGGGCGGACGGACGCCCGCCTCCGCGTACACCTCGGCCAGCCGGGCGCCGACGGCGGCCAGCCCGTAGCGGCGCTCGATCGCCGCCCGGGCGCGCGCCGGGTCCAGGCGGCCGACGCCGGTGGCGAGTTCCCGGTAGCCCTCCAGCAGCGGCCCCGGGCCGTCGGCGAGGTCGACCAGGCGCCCGGCGGCGCCCTCCAGTCCGGCGAGGGTCTGCTCCGGGCCGCCGCAGCGGGTGACGAGCACCGGCATGCCGGAGGCCACCGCCTCGACGACCGTCATACCGAAGGTCTCGAAGGTGCTGGGGTGCACCAGCAGGTCGTGGTCGTGCATGACGCCGACGACCTCGTGCGGCTCCACCGGCCCGCGGACGGCCACCCGGTGGCCGACGCCCAGCTCGGCGGCCCGCCGCCGGACGGCCTCCGCGTCGCCCGGCCCGACCAGGGTGAGCTCCAGCCGGGGGTCGTCGACGGCGGCCGCCGCGAACGCGTCCAGCAGCAGCGGCACGCCCTTGGCGGGCACCAGGTTGCCGACGAAGAGCCAGCGGCGCAGCTCGCGCACCGGGCGGGGGCGCACCGGGACCGCCGCCACGTCCACGGCGTTGGGCACCACCCGGAACTTCCCCGCGTGCCCGGGGAAGGACTGCGCCAGCCGTTCGCGCAGCCAGGGGCTGACGCAGAGGAAGGCGTCGGCCCGCTCCACCACCTGCCGGTACAGCTCGCGGGAGGGGGGCTGCCGCAGCACGGCGGGCAGGAAGGAGGCGTGCTCGGTGACGACGATCCGCGCGCCCGGCCGGGCGAGGCGGCACGCCGCCCAGCCGCCGTAGACGCCGGTGTGGCCGTGGACGACGTCGGCGTCGATCACGCCGCCGGGGAGCACGGCCCGCAGGGCGGACTCGTGGGCGCGCGCCCAGTCCGCGTACGGGGCGCGGGGGCGCACCGGCACCGGGACGCGGGTCAGCCGCCAGCCCTCGGCGGTGTGCTCGGGCAGGACGGGCGCCCGGGCGGCGCCGGGCGGTCCGGCGAGGCGCTCGTAGGCGGTGCGGACCAGGTCGTGCCGGAACTCCCCGGGGGTGGAGGGCCAGTCCTCGCCGTTGAGGACGTCCACCGTGGAGAAACGTTCCGCCACGGCGGCGGTCGCCGTCCGCACGAACGACCCGGCGTGCGGGCGCTGCGGACACGGGTACCAGGGCGTCACCACCGCCAGGCTCCCGGTCCGCCCCTCGGGGCGGACCCGCCCGGCCCTGTGCTGCCTGCGGTCAGCGGCCACCTGCGATCCTCCTCAACCGCTCCTCGAACGGCGCCAGCGTCGCCTCGCGGGTGAACCGCTCCGCGTGCTCCCGCGCCCGGTCCACCTGGTCCGGTGTCAGCTCCAGCGCCGCCCGGCCCGCCGCCGTGAACGCCGCCGCCACCGCCTCCGCGTCCAGCCGCCCGCCGCCGAACCACAGCGGGTGCCCGCGCAGGACCTCCGCCGCCGCGTGGTCCGGCCGGTGCACCGAGACGATCGGCTTGCCGGTGGCCATGTACTCGAAGACCTTGCCGGAGGTGACGTAGCGCGAGCCCCCGGCCAGGAACACCACCGCGTCCATCTCCGCGTACGCCGCCGCCACCTCGGCCTTGGCCACCGGCCCCCGGTAGACCACGCCCAGGCCCTCCGCCGGGTCGGGCATCCGGTCCAGCAGCGGCCGCGCACTGTGCGCGAAGAACCCCAGGTGCCCGTGGAGGTGCAGCTCCGCCCCCGCGAGCGCCGGGTCGCGCCGGGCGAGGCGCCACCCGTCGAAGAGCACCTCCAGCGGCAGGTGGTCGGTGAGGGTCCCGATGTAGCCGAAGCGCAGCGGCCGGCCCCTCGGCCGCGGCGACCAGCGCGGGCGGCCCAGGATCTCCGGCTCCCAGCCGTTGTGGACCACCCGCAGCCGCCCCGCCGCGAAGGGGTAGCGGTCCGCGTACCACTGCCGGATGGGCTCGTTGACGTGGAGCACCTCCGCCGCGCCGCGCAGCACCCGCCGCTCCCACGCCCACGCGTTGCTCTCCGGGGGGAAGGACAGCTCGCCGGTCAGCGGGTTGAACGTCCACGGGTCGCGGTAGTCCAGCACGTACGGCACGCGCAACGCCCCGCCCAGCGCCCAGGCCGCCGCGAACGACGCGAACGGGTTCCCCGTCGCCAGCACCGCGTCGAACCGCCGCCCGGCGTGCAGCCGCACCGCGCGGGCCAGCAGGTGCGGCAGCCAGGTCGCGTAGTGCTCGGGGAAGACCCGCCGCTGCGCCCAGCCGTAGGCCGCGTTCGCGAGGCTCGGCAGGTTCGCCCGCAGCCTCCCGTACCGGCGTACGTCCCGCTCCCAGCGGAAGTACCCCATCCGCGACCGCTCCACGGCGACCGCCGGGTGGATGCGGGCCTCCAGCGACGGGTCGTAGGAGCACAGGTAGTCGGAGAAGAACTCGCGCGGCGCCGTGGCCACCGTGACGTCCCAGCCCCGGTCGGCCAGCAGGTTCGCGGTCGCCAGCGCCCGGTAGACGCCGCTGGCACGGGTGGGCGGGAAGAAGAAGGCCAGGTAGAGCACACGGGGCGTGGCCCGCCCGGGGCGACCCCGCGCCCGGCGGCCCCCGCGGGCGCCGGGCGCCGCCGCCGGGGCCGCGGAACGGCCCGCGACGGCCGCCGGAGCGGGCTGCGGGCCGGACGGCTGCTGCCGGGTGGTGCCAGACGTTGCCGAGGTCACACAGAGACCGTAGGCAGACCCCGGGCGGGGCCGCGCGCCGAGCGCCGCCATCCGGGGCCGCCGTCCGGGGCCGCCGGATCCGTCCTCGGTGCGGCGCCGCCGGACCGGTCCGGGCCCCGCAGCACGCGGCGGCCCGTCCCGTCGGCAGTTCCGTCAGCAGCCCTGCCGACAGCCCTGCCGACAGCCCTGCCGACAGCCCTGCCGACACTCCTGCCGGCGACCCCGCAGCCCGCCCTGCCGGACCGTCGGCGGACGGTCAGCGGGCCGGCGGGGCGGCCTCCCGGCGGAGGGGCGGGCGGTGCGTCAGAGCAGGCCGCCCAGCGCGTTCGCCGCCGCCACGACCCGCTCCAGCTCGGCGGGCGTCAGTGTGGGGTACACCGGCAGCGACAGCACCTCCGCCGAGGCGCGCTCGGTCTCCGGCAGGTCCCAGCGCGCCGCCTGCTCGCCGCCGTCGCCGCAGTACGCCTTCAGCCGGTGGATCGGCGTCGGGTAGTACACCGCGCTGCCCACCCCCCGGGCGGCCAGCGCCTTCTGCAGGCAGTCCCGGTCGGGCCGCCCGTTGCCGGGCACCCGCACGGTGTACTGGTGGTAGACGTGGTGCGCGCCGTCCGCGACCGGCGGGGTGCGCAGCCCCGTCAGCCGCGAGTCGAACAGCTTGGCGTTGGCCCGCCGCTGCTCCGTCCACCCGGCGAGGCGGCCCAGCTGGACCCGGCCGACCGCGGCGGCCACGTCGGTGAGGCGCATGTTGGCGCCGACGATCTCGTTGGCGTACCGCTGCTCCATGCCCTGGTTGCGCAGCAGCCGCAGGGTGCGGGCGAGCTGCTCGTCGGCGGTGGTGACCATGCCCCCCTCCAGGGAGTGCATGTTCTTCGTCGGGTAGAAGCTGAAGCAGCCCGCCGCCCCGAAGGTGCCCACCGGCCGCCCGCCGAGCGCTGCGGCGTGCGCCTGGGCCGCGTCCTCGACCAGGGCGAGGCCGTGCCGCTCCGCCAGCGGCACCAGCCGGTCCATCGCGGCCGGGTGCCCGTACAGGTGGACCGGCATGATCGCGGCGGTGCGCGGGCCCACGGCGGCGGCCGCCGCGTCCGGGTCCAGGCAGAAGCTGCCCGGCTCGATGTCCGCGAAGACCGGCTCGGCGCCCACCAGGCGCACCGCGTTGGCGGTCGCGGCGAACGAGAACGACGGCACCACCACCTCGTCGCCCGGCCCGATCCCCAGCGCCAGCAGGGTCAGCTGCAGCGCCGAGGTGCCGGAGTTGACGGCCACGCAGTGCCGGCCCTCCACCAGCGCCGAGAACTCCGCCTCGAACGCCGCCACCTCCGGGCCCTGCACCACCGCGCCGCCGCGCAGCACCCGCACCGCGGCCTCGATCTCGTCCTCGCCGATCACCGGACGCGCCGCCGGGATCGTCTCCTCGTTGCGCCCGCGCATGCGGCCACCTCCGTCGTGGTCCGTGGTCGTGCCGCCACGGGTGCACCGGGACGGCGGGAAGAAGCCCCTGACGCCCCCGCCGTCGTCCTCAGGCTTCCGCACGCCGTTGAACGGGGGCCCCTCTGCAGGTGAACGCCGGGCAGCGGCCGGGCACCGGCCCGCGCGGACGTCACCCCTGCACGGTAGGCACATCCGCCGCCGGGCCGCGCGCCGTGCGGGGCCGTCCGGTGGCGCCCGCCCCCTCCGGTTCCCCGCCGCCCTCGGGCGGCGCCGGGCGCAGGCGCAGCGGGCCCGGCGGCCCCGGCGGCGGCACCGGGCGGCGGCCCGTCAGCTCCGCGTACAGGTCGTCGAGGACGGCCGCCTGGCCCGGCCAGGTCCAGCCGGGCAGCGCCCGCGCCGCGGCCCCGCCCGGGGCGTAGGCCCCGCGGTACCGCTCCGGGTCGGCCAGCAGCGTCCGGACCGCCCGGGCGAACGCCGCCGCGTCCCCCGCCCGGAACACCTCCCCCACCCCCAGGGCGCGGGTGGTGCGGCCCATCTCCGCCACGTCGCTGCAGAGCACCGGCAGCCGGGCGTACAGGTACTCCAGGTACTTGGTGATCAGCGACAGCTCGTGGTTCGGGCGGTGCAGGAGCGGAACCAGCCCGGCGGTCGCGGAGGCGACGTACGGCACCACCCGGTCCGGGGGGACGTAGCCGGCCGTGTGCAGCCGGTCCGCCACCCCCAGCCGCCGCGCCAGCTCCCGCAGGCCGGCGGCGTCCGGGTCGTCCCGGCGGGCCACCAGCACCAGGTGCACGCCGGGCAGGCCGGGCAGGGCCCGCACCGCCGTGGCCACCCCGCGGCGCGGTGCCAGGCCGCCGCTGTACAGCAGCAGCGGGACGTCCGACGGCAGCCCGCACACCTCCCGCACCCCGGGCCCGGTCCCGTCCTCCCCCTCCGCCGGGACCAGCGGGGCGTTGAGGACCACGGCCGGGCGGCGGGGCAGGCGGTGGTCGGCCGCCAGGCGGTCGGCGATCGCCTCCGAGACCGTCACCACCGCGTCCGCCCGCCCCGCGTACTCCCGCTCCACGCCCAGCAGCATCCGGCGGCGCAGCCGGCCGCGGACGTCGAGGCGGCCGGGCACCTCGATCCCGGCAAGGTACTCGTGCGCGTCGTAGACCCACCGCACCGGACGGCCCGGCGTGCCCAGCCGGGCGGCGACGCGGGCGCCGATGCCCACCGTGTGGAAGTCGTGGGCGTGGACCAGCTCCGGCGCCAGCGCGTCCAGCACGGGGGCGAACGCCAACTCCAGGTCCCGGAACCACGGGTTGAGGGACCGCCAGCCCCCGCGCCGGTCCAGCACCCCCCGCAGCCCGTCCCACGCCGTGCGCACCGGTCCCGCCGCACGGCCCGCGCCCAGCGGCACCAGCAGGCCGTCCGGACCGGGCCGGGCGGCGAGCCCGCGGCGCAGCGCCGCGGCCAGGCGCAGGCGGCGGCTCCGCGGCGCGTCCAGGGAGTCGAGGTGCGCGACGGCGGCCCGCGCCGCGGCGTACGCGGACCGCCGCTCCCGGGCCCGTCGCAGCGGCTCCGACCGGCCCCGCTCGTAGCCCGACACCGCCGAGCCCACCGGGACCAGCACCACCCGCGCCCCGCCGAGGCGGTACTCACGCCGCTCCGGGCCGGGCGCACGGCCCAGCAGCACCACGTCCCAGCCCGCCGCCGCCATCGACCAGGCGGCCTTCTGCACCCGGGAGTCGCCCTCCACCCCGTTGGCCACCAGCATCACCACCCGGCCCGGGACGGGCGCGGTCGGGGCAGGGGAGCCCGGGAGGGAGACCCGCCGGGCGCCCGGTGCGCCCCTCACGGACTCGGCACCCCGTCGGCGGCCGCGCGGCGGCGGTCCGTGCCGCCTCCTCCCGCCACCCGGTCCTCCCTCTTCCCCGCGGCGGCCGCGCCCGGCCGGTCGGGTCGCTCCGGCCGCTCCGGCCTCTCCTGCGTCAGGCGGACGGAACCGGTCGGAGCCGCGCCGCCCCGGACCGCCGTACCTCGGGCGGCCGTGCGCCTCCGCTTCGACGCCAGCTCCTCGTACAGTCCCACCAGGCGCCGCGCGTCCTCCTCCCAGGAGAGGTCCGGCCGGGCCGAGGCCACCGAGCGCAGCAGCTGCGGGTAGCGCGCCGTGGCGCGCTCCACGGCCGCCCGGAAGGACGCGGCGTCGCCGGGCCGGTACAGCTCGCCCAGGTCGTGTCGCTCCACGGCGGCCCTCAGCTCGGGCAGGCCCGCGGCGACCACCGGCACTCCGGCGCGCACCGCGTGGAACAGCTTGTTCGGCAGGGCCAGGCGGTGGTTGTCGCAGCTGTCGGTGAGCGTGACCACCGCCAGGCCGTGGCGGCGCAGCAGGGCGTCGACCTCGTCGACCGGGCACGGGGGCAGCAGCTCGACGCCGGCGGCGTCCGCCGGGCCGTCGGCCGTCAGCCCGGCCGCGTAGGTGCCGTCGGCCGGTCCCACGAGCACCACCGGCAGCAGGCCCGCCGCCCCCGCGAGGACCGTCCGCAGATCCCTCCCGGCACCGATCCGGCCCGCGTAGACCAGGCCCGCCGGAGTGGAGGGGAGGGATGCACCGTTACCGTCCGCGGCGGCGTCCCCGTCTCCGTCTCCGTCCGTGGACGCGGAGGTGCAGTCCGAGGTGGAGGCGGTGGGGAAGGTGTTGCGGACCACCGTCACCGGACCGGCCGCCCAGCGCTCCAGTCGCCGCGCGATCCCCTCGCTGACCGTCACCACGGCGTCGGCCCTGGCCGTCAGGTCCGCCTCCAGGCGGCGCTCCCGCAGCCGCTCCAGCGGCGCCGGACAGCCGTGGCGCTGACGGCCGGACCACCACTCGTGCGCGTCGTACACCAGCAGCGCCCCCTGCTCGCGGGCGAAACGGGCGGCCGGCGGCAGGGCGGTGAAGTCGTGGGCGTGCACGACGTCGAACCTCCTCCCCCGCAGGTCCAGGACGACCGCGCGGACCCAGGCCGACCAGACCCTGCGCCGGTGGCGGGGCAGCAGCAGCCAGCGGCCGGCGCGCCAGAGTGGGCCCGTCCTGCAGCCGGACGCGCCCGCACGGACGGGGGCCCCGACGCCATGGGGGACGCCCCTGGTGGGCCGCAGGCCCCGACCACCCGTGGAGGAGCCGACCGTGAACAGGCCGTCCGGGGGCTTCCAGTCCTCGGGCACGTCGCGGCCCTGGACGTGGACCGTGTGCCCGGCCTCTGCCAGGGCTGCCGCTTCCCTTACCACTCGGCTGTCGTGGGCCACATCGGAGGTGACCAGCATCAGCACGTTCACGCGGGTGTCCTCCGTCGCAACCGCCGGCCGGGGTGCACCAGCCGCCCCTGTGGGCGGTGTCCCGCTCCCGGAAGATCCATGTGCCGATTCTGTCTCCGGCCCGATCGAGCCGCCTGCCGGAGCTCACCCGGACAGCCCATACACCTCCCCCGTACGGATTCGGGTCCGGGCATGCGAAAGGGGCCCCGCCGCCGTCCCCGGCCACGAGGCCCCTCCCGGACCCACCCCATCCCCCGACACACGCGCCCGCAGACGCGCG
>NZ_JBIAWP010000019.1:0-72908 GCF_042895785.1 Streptomyces sp. NPDC001380
CGCACGACGCCGCAGCTCAGCGGGATAAGGGGAGGGACGTGCCATGACTCAATCCTCTCAGGGAATCGAGTCTCCATTCCAACCGGGGCGGTTCAGCCCCTGACACCCAGAACCTCCCCTCAGGGGCTGCCACGCTCGGTAGCAGTGCCGGAGTCAGGTGGACCAACTCGCGACGGTTGAATACGCGAGCCCACCAGTAAAGCACCTGGCTACAATTCCTGGTAGTGACGCGCCAGGCCATCGACGATGGCCCAGACCTCTTTAACGCTGATTTCGTTCAGACTGGCTGTCTCCGTGTACCCCTTATACCGCATGGATTTCCTAGCAATCCGGGTCGTCGCTCCGAGCGCGCGTACTGCCTCCCCGGTCGCAGTTTCAACGGCGGTGGCAATCGCACCGACAGCAAAACTCCACTGTCCTTCCCTGCGATCGAAGCCCTGACGGGCATGTTCCTGCAAGCGGTTCCCAGTGTTGTTGGCCTTGCCCCACTTTAAGAAGCCCGCTGTGTCGTTGACGACAAGGTAGACGTGCGCTGGCTCGTTCTGATTGAAGCCGTAGTCGGCGCATTGCGTGCAGCCGCCTTGTCCGCGGCGGATGTCAGCCAAGCGGGGGCCAGGACGAAGCACGGTTTTGCACCGCATGCACGTGCAGGGCCAGTTAAGCCCCCCGTTGCCCGGATAGGGAACATCCGGGCGAAGCTTGGCATCCACCATGCTCTTCACAGCCTCGGCCTCGCTCAAGCGACGTGAATCCGCCTGACGGATGCGACCGCACCGCATGCAGACGTGCCCGAGCCGCTTAATGACGCTGTACGTCGTATTTCCGCCCCGGTGATGACAGATCGCACATTCGAGTTGCCATGGGTCGTCCGCGCCGGTATACGGAGCGAGAGGAATGAGACTGTTGGCGAGGGCGAATCTGGCGGCGACCTCGCCATCCCTTCGGTTACTGTCACCGATCCGGTCTCGCTTGCATTGCTGATCACACAGCCCAACACCCTCGCGCATCGCGTTCGAGTACGTCGGATGGACAAGCGCACCGCACCAGATACAGATGCACTCGATCGGTATTCTGTTATTGGCGTAGTCACCGACGACGATGACACCCTTCGCCTCCATGTCACGAATGACATCGGCGAGGGACAGACGCAACGATTCCTGTACCTTCTTGACTCCGCAGGGCCTACACGGACCTTGCCGCTTGGCGTTGGTCAATGAGGGCCGACACGGCTGCTTGCATGTCTGACAGGTGCCGTGCCATGGGGCGTCGACCGATCCGGGGTAGGGCTCGGTCGGGTCCATGCCGTAGGTGACCATTCGATCCCATGCGACCTCGGCGCTGAGCCGCGCTACCACGGCGCCCCCTCATGTCTCCCCATCAGTCGTCAACGCGGGAGCATGGCAGAAGGGTCCGACAATCGATGTGAGGTATGGACCCGATACGCCGCTGGCGATCACACTCGGTGACCAACTGACTGGGTTCCTTATGGAACTCGCGACGGTTGAATACGCGAGCTCACCAGTATCAAGCCCCAACTCGTCAACGGCCACCAGGCCCGCCGCAGCCGGTACCACGGCCTCCGCACAACCCACGTCCAACACGTGCCGGCCGGCATCGCGATCACCATCGAGCGCCTCGCCCAGCGCGCACCTCTACGCGCCCACCGCCCCCGCCACCCCACGGCCTTCCAGCACTACCTTGACTCCCACGGGCTGCGATGGGAATGCTGGTGGAGGCAGGGCAAGTAACCGACCATCGAAGATCCCCGACAGAGTCGCTCCGTGACCCACTCGATGAGCACATGCGACAGGTCGAGTGCGGCAGGATAAAAGACCAACGAGGCCCCCAGGCTGGCGACTTGAGATGTGAAACATCTCGACCAACAGCCCGAGGGCCTCGCCTGTTACAGCCTGCAGCGGTCACCCAATCGGTGGCCATCCTGAAGATACTTACTTATCGCCGACGAATCGAGGTCGGCAGAATGATCAGTAATCAAGCTTGCGGGCTCGAAGTGGAATTTCAATGTCCGCAAGGCACAAGTTGATCGAGAATTGCGCGGAAGCAAACTCCAGCATCTTATTGTGGGCGCCCTGAACATCCATCCCCAGGTCTCGCGGGGCCCTCCCGTCGGGAAGGAGGAGTCCGACCGCAATAAGACCGCCCAGGAAGCGGTCCGGATCGACACCCGTCCTCTCCCCTTCCCAGCCGCTGATGAACTGGCAAGTAACCTCCCCGTTCTCTGCGTGCGAAAAGACTCTCAATGCGTTGGTGGTTCCATAGACCTGGAAGGCTTGAGTTCCTTTTGACGCTTCGGCCACGCCGAACTCACCAGCGACCCCACCAGGAACTACGGCGAATGACCATCCACCTGCGGTGCCGGCCCTCACGATGATGCTGTCCTCATCGAAGCAGTAGTCGTTCGCCTGCTGGAGACCCATGACGGCAGGGTCGATAGGGTCGGCGCCCAGACGGTCCAAGAGAGCATCCGGGGAGATGCCTTGAGCGAAAATAAACCAATACCCTTCCGGGAATTCGCTCGGAATCCACTGCATCCCGGAAAATTTTACACCACTATCCGACATTTCCCCTCCAGGCAAAGACTCACCCTGCCTGGCGAGTCAGCTCCTCGGCGATGCGGTCGCTGTCGTCCATGGTGAGTTCCGGAGGGTGGAACCCGCGCGCCCGGGCATGGGTGATGAATTCATCGGGAACGGCAATCCCGTACTCCCGGACGAAGTAACCCCAGTAGAGCGGCCACACCCAGACCCCGTCGGTCGCCACCCCGAAGGGGACAGCCATCCCCTTACTGAGGTCCAGCGGGTCGTGCACATTGCTCGTCACCATCAGAGTGGGGCAGTTGCCGAGGTAGGCGGAGAGCGGCTCGCGAAGACTTTCCGGGAGAAGCCCCACTCGCTCGGCAGCGCGAACGATGCCGAACATCTCGCGCCCTTCGGAAGAGACCTCTTCGAATGCTGGAAGAAGATTCATGTCGCTCTCTCTACTCCACAAACCACTCGGACCGCGGTATTTCCCGGCCACCACATGCCGGTGGTCTCCCGGACGATCTTCGCCGTCGTGGACTCCCCCATGGACCGCTTCCCCCCGTGGCCGCGCCCGGCCGGTCAGTGCCTGAAGGTGCTTTTGGTGTGCCGGTCGCCGTGGACGTGGTTGTCCGTGTGGGCGGACAGTCCCTCGTGGATGCCCTCCAGGCCCTGCACCAGCACGCCGGTGGCCCGGAACAGCGCGTCGCGCTGCGGGGTGTAGGCGTCGCCGAACTGCGTGCCCTGCGCGTCGGCGCCCCAGGGCGCGCCGAGCCCGTCCAGGGTCTGCCGCAGCGTGCTCAGCGCCCGGTCGAGGTGCGCACTCTCCCACGAGAAGGTCGGCACGGCCGCCCGGGCCTCCTCCGAATGGATCGAGAAATGCCCGCCCCCGTTCGCCCCCGGCACAGCGCCCCCTTTGCAATCGAATGCCCGGACGGATGAGTGAGCGTCTTCAGCAGCCACCCGCAGAGGTGACTCGCGTACGGCAGTTGACCGAGCTCGCCTGCTGCGCAAACCGCCCTTATCGCATGCCAGCCGCGTCACCTGATCGGTGGCAAAGCTGAAGATGCTTAGTGTAAACCGTAGTCAGAGACAGCCGACGAGCACATGTCACGAGGCCTACGTTGCTGGGAATTTCGAGTAAATGAGGCTTATGGGTTCTTTTGCTTGACACTTCGAAGAGAAGCGGGTGGCCGCAGTGTGCACAGGTCCTGCTGAAAGGCCTGTGGCAGCACCTGGCAGTCGTTGGGCAGGCAAAGCCTCAACCTGTGCGGGTGCCCGAGCGATGCATCTGCCTCCAGGCGAGCTGATCTCTATGCTTCGGACCCGGGGTTCGTGCAGGCGAGGGCGAAAGGAAGAGCCCGAGCAGCAGTCAGAACGGGGGGTCAAGTCACCCCCGCCGACCTTGTACTAGCGATAAGCTCACATGTCGTGAGTAGAGATCAGGGTGGCGATGACGCCACGGCACCGTCTCGCGGCGTCCCGGATCCGTCCGGCCGCGCCGTGCGCGGACACGCCGCTGTGCTCGCCGTGGGCCGGTTCGCCCCGACAGCGCCCAACGGCCCGGGCGGCCTCAGCAGGGACGGTGGTCCGTGGCAGAGCCGGTAGGCCGCGAGCTGGTCCCGGCGGAGTTCTCGGCCGCCGACCTCGCACCCCACCCGGACGACTTCGGCGACGCCCTCCGCAGCCGTCTCGCGGCGATCGACAGCGCCTCCGACAGCCACGCCGAGGACCTGCGCCCCCACAACACCGCCCGCGGCTACGCATCCGACTGGCGGACCTGGCAGCAGTTCACCGCCCACGCCGGCATTCCCGTTACTGCCGCCGGCCGCGGCACGCTGCGCGGCTTCGTGACCTGGCTGTGGGAGGAGCAGCGGCTTGCGTACGCCACCGTCGACCGCAAGCTCTCCGGGGTCGTGGTCACCCTGCGCCGCGAGCACCAGGTCCCGGTCACGCCTGAGGACACCAAGGCGGCCCGCCGGACGCTGCGGGACCTGCAGCGCAGGGCCGCCGAGCGCGGCGAGGTGCCCCGCGGCCGGGGCAAGGCCCCGGCGATGCGCATCGACGCCCTGCGCGCCATCGTCGCCGCCTGCCCCGACACCCTCGCCGGGCTGCGCGACAGGACCACGGTCCTCCTCGGCTTCGCCATCGCCGGGCGCCGCCACGAGGTCGCCGCCCTCCTGGTCCGCGACCTGGTCCTGGAGGAGGGCCGGGGTCTGGTCGTCGACGTCCGCGTCTCCAAGACCCACCCCCGCGTCGTCGCGGTTCCCTACGGAGAGCGGAAGGAGACCTGCCCGGTGCGGACCTGGCTCGCCTGGAAGGACGCCGCGGGCCTGCACGACCCCGGGTCCCCGGCGCTGCGGCGCATGCACCGCCTGGGCGGCGTCACCCGCGCCGGCCTGAGCCCGCAGTCCGTCGGAACCGTCATCACCACGGCCGGGCAACGGGCCGGGGTGCCGATCCGGTTCACCGGCCACTCGGTGCGCTCCGGCATGCTGACCGAGGGCCGGCGCGCCGGGAAGGACCGCAGGGCCCTGCAGGCAATCAGCGGGCACGCGGACGGCAGCAAGGTCCTCGACGGCTACCTGCAGATCGCGGACCGCTGGAACGATCAGGACAACGGCCTGGCGGGCATCGGCCTGTGAGGGCCCCGGCGGATCCTTGCGGGCCCGGTCGGCAAGGCTGGCGGAGCGACCGGTTCAGGGGGTGCGGCCGAGGTGGATGACCACGACGGTGACGGTCTCCTCGGTGATCTCGTACATCACCCGGTAGCGGCCCACGTGGATGCGGCGCAGGTCGGGTGAGCCGTAGGGGGTGGAGCCGGCCGGGCGGGGGTCGTCGGCGAGCAGGTCGACGGCGTCCATGACCAGGCGCAGGCCGTCGGCGTCGTCCTTGAGGAACCGGGCGGCGGCGTTGATGGCCGGCTCGTCCCAGACGAGGGCGTAGGTCACCCCTGCTCCAGGCCGAGCAGGGCGCGGACCTCGCCGTGCGGGGTGCCGCCGGCGGCACCGGCGGCCTGGCGGGCCCGGTAGCGGGCCAGGGCGAGCTCGTCCTCGAGGTCGGCCAGCTCCTGGGGGTTGATGAGCACGGCAGCGGGCTGGCCGTGGTCGGTGATGGTGATCCGCTCGCGGCCGTGCGAGGCGCGGCGCACCAGGGAGCCGAACTTCGCGCGGGCCTCGGTGATCGGCAGCGTGTCGCTCATGACACAACTGTACACTTCCCGCGCGTTCTGGTGGGGTGGGATCGCCTCACGCAGTGGAATCGGCGGGTGCAGGAGCTTCGGCACAAGCGAGTCCGGTGCGGACCCCGGCCGCCGCGCCGGCGTCCTGGTGGGCGCACGACGCCAACGGCCTTGACGGTTCGCGGCTTCGGAACGGCAGCACGGGTCGTCAGCGTTCCTTGACCCAGATCATGCCCCGGCCGGACTCGGCAGGTGCCTGGATGCCGTCCTCCTCGACGCGTTCGAGCCGGTAGCCCAGGCGCCGCGCCACGGCGGCGCTGCGGACGTTGGCCTCGTCGCAGTGGATCTCCACGCGGGCGAGGTGGTCCAGACCGAGGAGAAACCGGGTGAGCGCCCCGGCCAACCTGGTGGCGCCCCCTCGGCCCACGTGGTCGACGTGGCACCAGTAGCCGATCTCGACGGCTCCGTCGCCGAGGTCGTCGTGGACCGCGGCCATGCCCAGGATCGTCCGCTCGCCCTCGTCGAAGATGCCGAAGTTGTAGCTGCGGCCGCTCGGCCAGGCCAGCGCCTCCTCGAAGCGCTGCGCGTGCTGCTGCTCGGTCGGCGGCTCGCCGGCCCACTCCATCCAGGGGTGCAGGTGGTCGAAGGAGTCCAGGACCGTGCGGTACCTCGCCTCGCGGTCCCGCGGCTGCCAGCTCCGCAGGACGAGGCCCTCGGCCGTGATGCGCTCGGGTACGTCGCCGGTGCGGAGGACGGGCTGCGGGGTGCTCGACGCTTGCTCCATCCGTGGACCCTCTCCTCCCCGAGGGCGACGCGCAACGTCACAACCGCCCGCGGACGGGCGGGATCCGAGCGCGAGGACCCAGGCCTCACGAATCGCTCAGGGTGAGGTCGTACAGGCGGGCGACGCCGAAGACGACTGTGCGGGCACCGTCCGTTCGAGGCGATGGTCGCGGAGGACCGTCCGATTACTCAGGCGGGGAAGGACGTACCCGACGCGGGCGCGGACCTGCTGTTCCGGAAGCAGCCGTGCCCCTCCCGTCCATACGGGGGTTCGTCGCCTTGGAGACGGCAGTCCGGGAGGACAAGGCCGAGGACAGGGTCGGCATCCGGAGAGACGGGTGTCGGCCGACTTGCAGCAGGGTCCGGTGATCGCCGACGTGAGGAGTGTTCAGGGGGCCTGACGCCCCTCGTGCCGGCGGTCTTGCTTCGGGCGCAGGTCGGAGCAGTCGTGCCCGTCGCCCGGAAGGCTCGCGACGTTCAGCACGAACTCGCCGTCCGGCAGGAGCTCGAAGGCAAAGTCCATGGCAGACGGCGTCGCCGTGAGGGTGCGCTGACTGTCGAAGGTCAGTGAGGGGTTGGGCTGCCAGGGGCAGCCGGCGCTGTCCAGGGCGGACACCATGTCCGCATAGCTGATGGCGGCGGGGAACATGCCGGTCCCTCCAACGATCGATGAGGGGAGGTCGATGTCATCGCGCCAGGTCTGTATGCAGATGATGTTGATTCTGGAGCAGCGGCAGACGCTCAGCTCGAGATCTCCGTAAGCCAGGAGGCGCGGCCATGTTCCGAGCCGGTCCATCGGCCCGATCTCCAACGGCTCACCGGCGACTGCGGTCACATCGTCCAGGCGCGCGCCGGCGAACACCGGGCCCAGTCGGCCCGTCTTCGCCACTTCGGTCAGGACATCGAGGATCGGCACGAGGCGGAGCCTGACAGGTACGGCTCTCGGAGGTCCAGCGGATTGATTTGGTCCGCTGCGGTCTGCCCGGCGTGGACGCGAGCGCTGGCCGGGTGGCCGGAGTCGGTTCCGGTGTCGATGACAGGGCCCTTGAAGATGAGGCGCTGCCGACGGCGGCCAGCTGGCAACGTCCTGCCCAGGCGTAGCCGGTGCGCTACCCGTCCACCGTCGGTAACGCCTCAATGCCGGCCGAGGAGCAGGGAGGGCTGCACGCTGTGCCGCCTGGTCGGTCATCCGTAGAGCTGGCGGCAGGCGGTCAGGAGGCCTCCCGGCAGGCCGCCCTGCTTGCCGAGGGCGTTGCACGAGCCCTTGGGGACGGTGAGCGCGGGCTTCTTGGTCGACGGGCGGACCTGGTGCTTCACCGGCTGCCGGGCGGGGGCCTTCGGGGACGTGTTTGTCGGGGCAGCGGGGCGCAGTACCGGCGGTTTCGACGGGATGGTGGCGGGTGCCGAGGGCTCGTCGGCGCTGGTCGGCGGGAGGGCGTTCGGCTGTGGTGCGGCAGGGCGTGCGGCTGGTCGAGCGGCGGAGTTGGGAGCAGTCGGCGGCACCGCGGGGGGCACGGTCATCGCAGGGTGCGGGACCGAGGAGTGCGGGACTGCCGGGTGTGGCGCCGCAGGGTGCAGGTCGGGATGGGTATGGGCGGGAGGCTGAGGGGCTGCCGGGTGCGGCGCGGTGGGACGTGTCGGGAGCCTGCGGACAGGTCGGGAACGGGCGGGGGCGTTGCCGCCGGCCGGGGCGGGGCTCGGGAGGGGCGGGGTGGCCTCGTCGGTGGGGTCCGGGCTCGGCGGGGAGAGGGGGACGCCATAGGCGGGGGCCGGGATCTGTGCGTCCGGGGGCCAGGCGGCGTCCGGTGGGGCCTGGTCGGCGGGGTCGGTGGCGGGCGGGGCGGAGGGTCGCAGCGCGGTACGGGACAGGGAGGGGGCCCGGCCGGTGGACGGGCTGGCGCAGGCCGCCGTGGTGAGCAGGGCGGCGATCAGGGGCAGGGCTGCTGCGGTGCGGCAGCGGTGGGGCGGGCGCATCCGGGACTCCTCCTCGGGCAGGGCGTAAGGGCGGTCGGGCAGGGCGGAGACGGGTTGCCGTCGACGCGGGTGTCGGGCGCGGTGCACCGCCGTGCTCAGCCGCGGCCGGGCGGGAGGGGGCTGGCGACGACGGCGGGCGGGGAACCACCGGGGCCCGTACCGGCCGCCGCGTCCGCGTCGGCGCCGACTCTGCCGGGCAGCAGCGCGTAGAGCAGGTGCTGCTGCAGCTTGTCGGCGACGACCAGGGCCTGCCCGGCGGCGACGCCGACCGGGACGGCGGCGCCGGCGGGCAGCGGGGTGCTGGCGGAGGCGGTGGTGTCGTACCAGGTCTGCGCGGCGTCCTGGAGGTAGATCCGGCCGCCCGCGGCGGCGCAGCGGACGGCGGCGGCCGGGCCGGTGCGGGAGGTGTGCGCGGCGGTGTCGAGCACCAGCGGGCCGAGGGCGACCAGTCCGGTGCCGACGCAGGCGGTGGCCTGCTCCAGGCCGCCGCCGGGCGCGGCGGCGCGGGCCAGGATCCGGCCGGTGGCGGTGTCGTAGACCGCAGCCTGCTGCCGGTCGCCCGTCTGCCACAGTCCGGCGAGGCGCCGGCCGTCGAGGCCGACCACCCGCAGCAGGCGCGCCCCGCGCGCGGGCGGGGCCATGGTGCGCGGGCGGCCGGGGCGGCGGCCGGGGGTGAGGGTGAGCCAGCGGCCTGAAGGGGCGGCGGCGGTGACGGTGGTGCCGTCGGCGGCGAGGGCGGTGGCGCCGACCGGGACGTCCAGGGTGCGCAGGCCCCCTGCGGATACCACGCCGGCGGTCTGGTCGGGCAGGGAGACCAGCGGGGAGGTGCCCAGCACGCTGACGGCGGCCGTGTCGGGCAGCGTGACGGTGGTACGCGGGTGGGCGGGGCCGTCCAGCGGCCAGGAGTACAGGCGGGCTCCGGCGAGCAGGGCCGCGACCGGGGTGCCGTCGATGCGGGTGAGGACCAGGGTGCCGTCGGCGCCGGCGGGCAGGCCGGTGCTCCAGCGTTCGCCTCCGGTGGCGGGGTCCAGGACGGCCAGGCGGCGGTCCGGGGTGAGGACGGCGACGGCGGAGCCGTCCGGGGCGACGGCGGGGCGGCTGTAGGGGGCGAGGGCCACCGCCCAGCGGGCCCGGGTGGTCCAGCCGGGCGGGGCGGGGACCGGGAGGTTGGCCCCGGGCGGGGCTGTGGGCCGGGGCGGTGCGGCCGGTCCTTGCGGGGCCTGGTCGGGGTGGTGGCCGCCGGAGGTGAGGACGAGGCCCAGGGCGCCCAGGCCGAGGGCGGCGGCGGTGAACACCGCGGCCGCGGCCAGCCCGCGGGCCTGGGAGCGGCCGGGTCGGGGCGGCGCAGCGGTCACACGCCGCAGACGGCGTCCCGCCGGCGGCGCGGGGGCCTGGACGGCGGTGCCGTCGGGGTGGACGACCATCGGCCAGCGGGTGCCGTCGGGGTCGACGGCGGTGACGCGGATGGGGCGGCCGAGCCGCTGGTGGCGTTCGGCGACGTGGCGCAGGATCCAGGGGCGGACGCCGTCGGGCGGCACGTCCCCGGGCACGGGCACCGCGATGCCGTCGACCTGGACCCGGCCGTGGGCGTCGACGGCGACGGTGGGGCACGGCCAGTCCGGCACCTCGAGGACCTCGGGCGCCTCGGCCGTCTCGGACGCCTCCGGCGCCCGGGCGGCGGTCACCGGGCCACCCGCATCTCGGCGACCCGCCACGGCGCCCCGGGCCCGGTGCGGGTCAGGAGCGCGTACTGCACGCGGGTGGAGGCGGGGCCGCGCCAGCCGTCCCGGCCGTGGGCGGTGACGGTGACCAGGAACTGCCGGGCGGCGGAGCGTTCGCCGTCGGGGACGGGGTCGTCGAAGGCCTGCCGGGTGCGGACGCTCGTCCAGCCCCGGTGGGCGGCGAGCGCGGCCCAGTCGGCGCCGGGGGCCGCGACCGGCCGGGCGGCGGCGACCAGGGCGGCGTAGCCGGGGGTGAGCCAGGGCGCGGAGCGGCGCTGGGCGTCGGCGGGCGAGGTGTCGAGCGCGGTGTCCCAGGTCCAGTCGGCGGTGACGGCGGCCCGGGCGACGGCGGTGGCGTCGCCGGGGTCGGCGGCGGACGGCAGTCCGGCGGCGGGGGTGCCCGGGCGTCCGGCGGGCAGCGGGCGCTGGACGGCGGCCGCGCCGTCCCCCGCGGCGGCCGACGGGGTCGGCGGCAGGGGCGGCAGGGCGGCGCCGGGGCTGCAGCCGCAGGCGGCGAGCGCGGTCAGGACCGCCGCCGCTGCGCGGGCCGGCCGGTGACGGGTCATAGGACCCTCCTCACGTCCCAGGGGATGGACTGCCAGTAGCGGGTGGTGAGCGGCTCGACCCGGACCGCGGAGCCGGGGTGCGGGGCGTGGATCATCTGGCCGCCGCCGGCGTAGATGCCGATGTGGCCCCAGGGGGCCGGGTCGGTGGGCATGTCGAAGGCGATGAGGTCGCCGGGCCGCATCTCGACGACGGCCACCCGGCGGCCGGCGCGGCGCTGCAGGTCCGAGGTGCGCGGCAGGACCAGGCGGCCGCCGGTGGCCTGGTAGACGGCGTACTGGACCAGCCCGGAGCAGTCGAAGCCGCCGTGGGTGGGGCCGGTGGCGCCGCCGCCCCCGTAGACGTAGGGCCGTCCGATCTGCCGCTCGGCGGCCGCCACGACCGCGACCCCGGCGCCGGCCGCCGGGGCGGGCGCCTGCTGGTAGCCGGCGGCCAGGGCGAGGATCCGGGCGACGTAGTCCTGGGTCTCGGGGTACGGGGGGACGCCGCGGGCGGCGAGGACGGCGCCCACGCCGGCGTTGTACGCGGCGAGGGCGAGCGAGGTGAGGTCGCCGCGCAGCCGGCCGGATCCCTGGCCGGCGCTCAGGTCGGCGGCCAGGGCGCAGTCGTAGCGGCCCATGGCCATGATCGCGTCGCCGGGCTCCAGGGGGTCGGCGGTGCCGCTGCCGTCGTCGTCGCGCCCGTAGCGGGCCCAGGCGGCGGGGAGGAACTGGGCGATGCCCTGGGCGCGGGCGGGGGCGGGGCCGACCGCGCGGGGGTTCCAGTCGGACTCGGTCTTGACCTGGGCGGCGATCACGGCGGGCGGGAAGGCGGCGCACAGGGCGCCGGCCCGTCCGACCCAGCCGGCGTACGCGTAGGGGACGGCGCCGGGCAGGAGGCCGCTGCCGACGGGGCCGGCCTGGGCGACGGCGCAGGAGGCCAGCAGGAGGCCGGACAGGCCGAGCACGGCGCGGCGCTGCGGTGCGGCGGCCAAGGGCGGTCTCCGATCTGCCGTCGCGTCAGGTGGCCGGGCACCAGGGTGGCCCGGCCGGGCGGCGGGGAGGGCGCCGCGCTAGCCCGTCCCGGGCACGTCACCCGGACCGAAGCACCGTTTCGGGTGAACGGCACGGCGGGGCCGGGGTGCGCCGCTGCCCGTCCCTGAGGCGGGTGGAGGCGTCCGTCGGACGGCCGGGACGCGCCGCCCGCTGCCCGGGAACCACGCCCACCAGCGGTAACGTGCTCTCCGCGATCACATGATGACGGAGGGTGAGGAGCTTTAGGCGGCATGACGGACCGGGTGAACCTCTGGATCACCCCGCAACCCGGGGAGGCGGGCGCCGTTCCGCCGGACGGCACGGGGCATGGCCCCGCCGCGCCCGGGTCGCGGCCGTCCGCCGTGCCCGGCCGGGCGGACACGCTCCCGCCGCCCCCGGACCCGGTGCGCCGGCCGGCGACCGCGGCCTGGTGGGCGCTGGGCGTGCACGGTGGGGCCGGGGTGACCTCGCTGCTGCGGGCGCTGGGCAGCGGCGCCGACGCCGGGGGGCGCTGGCCCGACGTGCAGGGCGCTCCCGGCGGCGTCCCCGTGCTGCTGGTGGCCCGCACCGACGCCCGGGGCCTGGACGCCGCGCAGGCCGCCCTCCAGGAGTGGGACCGCGGCACGGTCCCGGCCTCCGCCGTCCTGCTGGGCCTGGCGCTGCTCGCGGACGCCCCCGCACGGCCGGGCCGGGGTCTGCGCGAGCGGATCCGGACGCTGTCCGGTGCGGTGCCGCGGCTGTGGCAGGTCCCGTGGATCCCGGCCTGGCGGGACGGCGCGGAGCCGCGGCGCCCGGTGCGGGCGCTGCTGGAGCTCGCGGAGGCGGTGCGCGGCCTCGCCCCGGCCGGGGTTCCGGCCCCGGCGCCAGCCGCACCAGGGCCTGCTGTGGCGCCCGGCGCGGCCTTCGGGGCGGTGTCCGTCCCGTCCCGCAGTCCGGCCCCCGACGACCGGGGCGCGGAGGCGGGCACCCCTGGCGCCAACAGCCTCCAGAAAGCCCCCGCCCGCCCGGTGCTCGCCGCGCCGACCCGGACGGCAACCGCCGCCTGGCTCACCCCGCTCGTACCGGCCGGGCCGCCCGCACGGCAGTCCCCGGCCGGCCGCCACCACACGCTGCGCCCCGTGGAGGAGACGCGATGACCGCCACCACCGTCCTGACGGCCCTGGGCACCCCGCCACCGGGCGTCGGCACGAAGCTGGACACGATCCTGGGCTGGATCACCTTCGTGGCCGCTTGGTCCGCCGGCGTCGCCTTCGTGGCCTGCGGCGGGATCCTCTGCTGGGCCTACTTCAGCGGCCACGGCAGCTCGCGGGCCATGAAGGCGCTGGGCGGTGCGTGCGTGGGCTCCGTCGTGATCAGCGCCGCCGGCATGATCGCCAACGCGCTGCTGACCTGAGGGGCCACGGAGATGAGCGAACGCGCAACGGGCGAGCGGCGCCTCCCGGCGGGGACGGCGGCCGCGGTCCTCCTGGTCGCCGGGATCGCGGTCCTGGGCCTGGTCCTGGCGGTCACCGGCCGCCCGTCGCGGTCCGCCGCCCCGGACGCCGGCAGCGCCCCTGCGGCGACGGCCGCCGCCGGGGGCGCGGTCCCGCCCGCGACCGGCTGCGCACCGCGCGACACCGACCCCTCGCTGCCGCAGGAGCCGCCGGCCGACGTGACCTGGTCGGTCGTCAGCACCGCCGTCCTGCCGACCTCGGCCGCGGCCGGGCCGACGCGCTTGGAGGGCCCGGTCGCCCGCTGCTACGCCCGCACCCCGCGCGGCGCGCTGATGGCGGCGGTCAACCTCTTCTACCGGGTCGGGCTCGCGGCGCCGCGGACCACCGTGACTCAGCGCCAGGTGGTGGCCGGTCCGGGGCGGGACGAGATGATCCGGCAGCTGCGGCAGGTCGACGAGCAGGTCCGGCCCGGGGAGCTGGCCCAGGTCGCCGGGTACCGCTTCGTCAGCTACACCCCGGACACCACCGTGGTCACCCTGGTCAACGGCTCGGCCGCCGCGGGCTCGCTCAAGTCCCTCGACGTCACCGTGCAGTGGCAGGACGGCGACTGGAAGCTGGTGGCGCGCCCCGACGGCTGGACCTCCACACCGGCCACCTCGCTGCACTCCCTGGTCGGCTTCACCCCCTTCGGCGGCGTCTGATGTCCTGGTGCTCGGTCCCGGTCGTCGGCGCCGCGTGCGACGTGGTCGGCGAGCAGGCGCAGAACGCGGTGCAGCAGTTCCTCGACTGGTGCACCGCGGGCCTGGGCAAGGTCACCGCGCTGATCACCTCCGGCTGGCTCGAGGTGCCCACCCCCGGCGTGGAGCCGCTGCCGGGGACCGGGATGGCCGCGGGCCGGTCCGCCAACGGCGCCACCGCGACGGCGGCCTGGCTGCAGGAGCACACCCTGTGGCTGAGCTCCTGGGTCTCGGCGGCCTGCCTGGTCGTCGCCGGGGCGCGGATGGCCTACCGGCTGCGGGGCCTGCAGGACCTGCGGGCGATCGTGCAGAGCCTGGTCACTCTGGTGCTGGTCAACGGCTGCGTGGTGTCCGGGACGCACGTCCTCGTGCAGGTCGGCGACGGCTACAGCACCTGGATCATCCAGCAGAGCCTCGGCGGGGACGCCGGGCGGAAGCTGGGCACGGTCGTCGCGGGCATCGGCTCCCTCACCACGGCCATGGGCGGGCCCGCGGTGCCGCTGATCCTGGTGGTCGTGGCCCTGGTCAGCTCGCTGCTCAACCTGGTCGTCGGCTACTTCCGGGCCGCGATCCTGGTGGTGCTGGCCGGCACGGTCGGCATCCCGGCGGGCAGCGCGCTGACCGACACCGGGCGGCGCTGGCTGGCCCGCTGGCTCGGCTGGCTGCTGGCCTTCCTGTGCCTGAAGCCCGCGGCGGCGACCCTGTACGCGGCGTCCTACCGGCTGATCGGCAGCGCCGCCGGGGCGCAGCCGGACGTCGGCTCGACCATCGCGGGCCTGGCCCTGCTGTCGGGCACCGTGGTGGTGCTGCCCGCACTGCTGCGGCTGTTCCAGCCGGCGGGCCTGGCCCTGGCCGGCGGCAGCGGCGCGGCCGGCGCCGGATCCGCCCGGGGCGGGGAGCCGAGCGGCGCCCGCGCGCCCTCCGGCTCCGCGGCCGCGCCCGCGCAGGGCTCCGGCTCCGGAGGCGGGCCGTCGGGTGCGGCGGCGGGCGGGCGGACGGGGCTGACCTCGGCGCTGCCCTCCGGCGTCTCCGGCGGCGGCGCGTCCGGCGGCGGGCTCTCCGCCGGCTCCGGGACCTCGGGTGCCTCCGGCGGCGCCGGACCAGGCACTGCCGCAGCAGCGGCGGCCGGACACCGCCCCGCTGCGGGAGCGGGCGCGGCCGCCGGGGGCGCCGGGTCCGGCACGGCCGGCGGAGGCGGTGCGGCCGTGGCCGGCGGCCGGGCCGGGGCGGCGGCGGGTCCCGTCGGCGCGGCCTCCGGCGCGGTGGCCGGGGCGGTCGTCCAGGCCGGGCAGCGGGCCCGGCAGCAGCTGGTCGACGGCCTGCGGGAGGGCGCGCAGGGCCTGGACCGCGAGCTCGGGGACGGTCCCAGTGGCTCCTAGCACCGGCGGACCGGGCCCCGCCCCGCTGCGCACCTACGGCAACTGGCGCCGCCCCCGCTCGGCGGGCCTAGGCGGACTGGGCCTGCTCGCGACCGCCGTCCTGTTCGTGCTGCTGGCCGTGTGCGGGGTGCTGCTTCCGCTGGCGCCCCTGGCGGCGGTGACGGTGCTGCTGGCCGGCGCCGTCCTGCTGGGCCCGCTGGCCGTGCGCGACCGGTACGGCCGCCACCTGGGCAGCCACCTGCACGCCCGCGCCGCCTACGGCCTGGGCCGGCTGAAGGGAGAGCATGTGTACCGCAGCGGGATCCTCTCGCGGGTGCCCGGCGGCAGGTGCCTGCTGCCGGGCCTGGCGATGGCCACCGACATGTACGAGGCCCGCGACGGCCTCGGCCGGTCCTTCGGGATGCTGCACTACCGGGAGGCGGACCACTTCGCGGCGGTGCTGCACTGCAACGCGCAGGGCGGCTCGCTGGTCGACCAGGACGACGTCGACGCCTGGGTGGCGAACTGGGGCCAGTTCATGCGGCAGATGGGCGCCGAGCCGCACCTGCTGGGCTTCCAGGTCGTGGTGGAGGTCGCCCCCGACAGCGGCGAGCGGCTGCACGGGGAGCTGCAGGCGCAGCGCAGCCCGCACGCCTCGGAGCTGGCGCTGCGGGTGATGGCGGCGGTCGACCGCGACTACCCGACGGCCGCGCCGGCGGCGACCGTGCACGTGGCTCTGCTGTGGGACGGCGGGGCGCTGCGCGGGCGGCGGCGGCCGGAGGAGATGGCGGTGCACATCGGGCAGCGGCTGCCGGGGATCACCCAGCAGCTGGCGGCCACCGGGGCGGGCGCCGCGGTGCCGGTCACGGCCACCGGCGTCGCCGAGCTGGTGCGCACCGCCTACGAGCCGGCGGTCGCCCCGGTGATCGACCGGGCGCGGGCGGCCCGCAGCGACTCCGGGCTGACGTGGGCGCAGGCCGGTCCGGTGGCGCACGTGGCGGGCGCGCGGAGCTACTGGCACGACGGCAGCCGGTCGGTGACCTGGTTCATGGGCGAGGCGCCGCGCGGCGAGGTGCACTCCGACGTGCTGCACGCGCTGCTGGAGGCCCACCCGGACATCGACCGCAAGCGCGTCGCGCTGGTCTACCGCCCCCACTCCCCCGCGGAGTCTGCGGTGCTGGCCGACCGGGACTACCGGGCCGCCCGGTCGCGGACCATGACCTCGCGCAGCGGGCAGGCGCAGGCCGAGGCGGAGTACGGCGCGGCGGCGCAGTCGCGGCGCGAGGAGGCCCGCGGCGCGGGCCTGACCCTGTTCGGCCTGGTGGTGACCGCGACCGTGGTCACCGGTGAGGACGCCGGGCAGCGGCCGGACGCCGCCGAGGTGGCGGTGGGCAACCTGGCCGCCCCCGCGCGGATCGCGCTGCGCCGCGCCTGGGGCTGCCAGGACGGCGGGTTCCTGGCCGGGCTGCCGATCGGCTGCATCCTGCCGGAGCACCAGGCGTTCAAGCTGCCCCGGGGGCTGTGAGCCCGGTGGGACCGTGGAGGAGGAGCGCCGTGGCGCGCGGGGACAGTCAGGGCGGGGCCGGGAGGACAGGATCCGGGAGGGTCGGGGCGCGCGGCATGCGCGGGCGCGGCGGCGGGCGGCTGGCGTACCTGGACCGGCCGGCCGAGTACCGCGGTACGACCCGGCAGGTGTGCGGGCTGTGGCCGTACGTCACCGGCGCCGGCGCGCCCCTGGTCGGGGTGCCGCTGGGCCGGCACCTGGTGACCGGCTCCACGGTGTGCTGCGACCCGATCGCCTGGTTCGAGCGGTCGCGGCTGATCGCGAACCCGTCGATGTTCACCCTGGCCAAGCCGGGGCTGGGCAAGAGCAGCATCAACCGGCGGATGGTCCTCGGCCTGGACTACCGGGGCACGGTGTCGCTGGTGCCCGGCGACACCAAGGGCGAGTACACCCGGCTCATCCGGGCGCTGGGCGGGGAGGTCATCCGGCTGGGCCGCGGCCAGGGGTCGCTGAACCCGCTGGACCTGGGGCAGATGGGCGCCGCCGCGCGGCGGCTGGCCGGCGCGGCCCGCGAGGAGCTGCTGGCCGAGGCGGTCGGGCGGCGGGCCTCCATGGTGGCGGCGCTGGTGGCCATCGTCCGGCGGGGCCCGGTCGGCGGCGACGAGGAGGCGCTGCTGGGGCGGGCGGTGCAGCTGCTGGCCGACCGCGACCTGGGCCGCCCGGCGCTGCTGTCGGACCTGGTGGAGCTGGTGCGGCAGGGCCCGGAGCCGCTGCTGCGGATGACGCTGGCCGACGACGAGGCCGGCTACCGGCAGGCGGTGCGGCCGGTGTTGCGCTCCCTGCAGTCGCTGGTCGAGGGGCCGCTGGGCGCCACCTTCAACCGGCAGACCACCCAGCGCCTCGCGCTGGACCGGCCGGTGAGCATCGACCTGTCGGCGATCCCGGCCTCGGAGAAGGTGCTGGAGAGCGCGGTGCTGCTGACCTGCTGGGCGGAGGCCTTCGCCGCGATCGAGGCCCACGACCGCACCGCCGGCACCGACCCGGGCACCGGTGGGGGCGGCGGGCGGCGGCACTTCTTCGTGGTGCTGGACGAGCTGTGGCGGATCCTGCGCGCCGGGGTGGGGCTGGTCGACCGGATCGACGAGCTCACCCGGCTCAACCGCACCATCGGCATCGGCCAGTCCATGACCACCCACTCCATGGCCGACCTGCTCTCGCTGCCCAGCAGCGAGGACCGTGAGAAGGCCCGCGGCTTCGTGGAGCGCTCCGGGCTGGTGCTCTGCGGCGGCCTGCCGCCCGCCGAGATGACGGCCCTGCAGCAGGCGGTGCAGCTGTCGGAGCGGGAGCGGCAGATGGTCACCCAGTGGTCGGCGCCGGGCAGCATCGACAGCGGCACCGGCGCGGAGGACGCTCCGCCCGGCCGCGGCCGGTTCCTCATCAAGGTGGCCGGGCACCCGGGCATCCCGGTGCGGATCGACCTGACCGCCGAGGAGCTGCCGCTGAACGACACCAACGAGCGGTGGGCCCACCGGGTCGTCGCCGCCCCCGGCCCGGAGCAGGGCGTCGGCGCGCCCGGCGTTCCCGGCGGCGAGGAGACGGTGGTCGCCCCGCGGCGGCCCGCCGGGGACGGCGGGCGGCGGTGAGCCGCCCCGCCGACCGGGTCACCCCCGGCCAGTGGGCGGCCGCCGCCGTGGTCGGCTCCCTCGCCCTGGCGGTGGCCGTGCTGGGGACGGCGCTGCTGGGCGGGCAGTGGTGGGCGAGCGGGCGGTGGCCCGACGCCGGTCCGCTGGACGCGGTGGCGGGCCTGGCCGCCGGCACGTGGCACTGGACCGCGGCCGCCGGCGCGGTCCTGGCGCTGGAGCTGCTCACCGCCGCCCTGCTCGCGCTGGCCGCCGCCGCGGCGGTACGCCGGCTGCGGCGCGGCGGACCGAGCCTGCGCCCGTACCGACAGGCGGCCCGGCGGATGTCCGGCGGCCGCGACCGGGCCGCCCTGCAGATGCGCGCCGAGGAGTCGGCAGCCCGGCTCGGCATCGGCGCCGCGCCCGGGGTGCGGCTGGGCCGGCACCTGCCGTCCGGCCGTCCGCTGGTGACGCCGTGGGAGTACCTGTACCTGGTGATCGCCACCTCCGGACGGCACAAGACCTCCGCCCTGGTCGTCCCGCAGATCCTGCGCGCCCCCGGCGCGTGCCTGGCGACCTCGGTCAAGGGCGACGTCGTCGAGGCCACCCGGCTGCCGCGGTCCTACCTGGGCGCCTGCTGGGTCTTCGACCCGCAGCAGCTCGCCGGCGAGCCGCCCGCCTGGTGGTGGAACCCGCTGGCGGACGTGCGCACCCTGGCGGACGCCGAGGACCTGACCGCCGTCCTGGTCGAGGCCGGCAAGGAGGCGGGCGAGCAGGCGCGCCGCGACGGCTTCTTCGACCCCAAGGGCCGCCAGGTGCTGGCCTCCACCCTGCTGGCCGCGGCACTGGACGGTCACAGCCTGGTGCAGGCGTACCTGTGGCTGGCCGACCGAGGCAACAGCGCTCCCGAACGGGTCCTGACCCGGCACGGCATGGGCGTCGCCGCCTCCGGACTGGCCGGCATGCGCGGACTGTCCGACAAGACCGCCGACGGCATCTGGGCCACCGCCGAGATCCACCTGCGGTGGGTGCGCAACGAGCAGGTCGCCGCCTGGGTCGTCCCCCAGGGGGAGGGCGCGGGGGACGGGGAGCGCGACCCGCGGCCCCGGTTCGACCCGGCCGCGTTCGCCGTCTCCAGCGACACGCTGTACCTGATCTCCCAGTCCGACGGCGCCTCCTCGGCCGCGCCGGTCACCACCGCGCTCACCGCGGCGGTGCTGCGCGCCGCGGACCGGGCCGCGGCCGCCGCGCCGGGCGGGCGGCTGCCGGTGCCGCTGTGCGGGGTACTCGACGAGGTCGCCAACGTCTGCCGCTGGCACGAGCTGCCCGAGCTGTACAGCCACTACCGATCCAAGGGCATCTGGCTCGCCACCTACCTCCAGACCTGGTCACAGGGGCTGCAGCTGTGGGGCGAGCACCGGCTCAACACCCTGGCCGACAACGCGCAGTGCGTGGTGTACGGCGGCGGCATCACCGACGAGGCGTACCTGGAGCGGCTGTCGAAGGTCATCGGCGAGTGGGACGCCCCGCAGACCACCCGCACCAGCGACGAGCGGCTGCTCGCCGGGACTGCCTCGGTGGCGCGGAGCACCCGCCGGGAGCGGATCCTGGACGTCGCCGACCTGGCCGCGCTGCCCGAGCGGCACATGGTCGTCACCCTCAGCGGCTCCCGGCCGATGATGGCCACCGCCGAGCCGTACTGGGAGACCGAGCTGGCCGAGGCCGTCGCCGCCTCCCAGCGCCTGTACGGGCGCGCGACGGCCGGGCCCGAGTCCGCACCGGCCCAGGCCGTCGGTTCCGTGCCGCAGCCCGGGGCAGCGCCGTGACCCCGCCCACCCCGGACGGCCTGCCCACCCCGGCCGCCGCCGCTCCCCGAGGATCTGCCCGCTGTGGACCGCCCAGCCCCGCCCAGCCCTGACGCCCGAAACGACCGCGAAGCCCTCCTGGACCGGCTGCGCGAGGTCGACGACCGCGTAGCCCTGATCGAGCGCTACCTCGACGCCCTGGACGAGCAGCAGGCCCTGGCCCCGGAGCCCGACCCGCAGCCGTGGACCGCCCGCGCCGACGCCGACCAGTGGACCGAACTGGCCGACTGGGTGGACTGGCTCGTCGACACCTACCGACCCGCCGGCGAACACCGGGTGCCCGCCTGCTGGCCCGCCCACCCCGGCGCCGCCGAGCACCTCGCCGCCCTCCACACCGCCTGGCGTGGCGCCATGGCCAAGGAAACCGCCGAACCGGGCCTGTCCGAGGCCTCCGCCTACTGGCACGACCGCTTCCTATGGCCGCTCCTCGCCCGGGTTCGCGCCATGGTCCCCAACGACTGCCTCAACCTCGCCCACCGCCCCCCGGACCCGCCTGATCCGACCGACCGGAATTTGCTGCCCCAAATGCACACCTCGGCCTACTGAGGTTTTCTTAACGGTGGTCACTTCCAGATTCCGTTGAGAACGAGGGCAGCTCGGACGATGTCGCCTATTCGGCTAGGACTGAGTATGAGCTCAACGCCGTTGCGTTTACGAGCGGTGGCGTGAGGCAAGTCCGTTCTCCATGATCTGAATGTCGACGGCGAGGGTGTAGGTCTGGGTCTGTTGCGGGAGTTTCCCGGCGTTCGGTCCGTACTTGCTGGTGGGGTTCTTGCGGCTGCGGGCCTTGACCCGCTGGCGGTGAGTGGCGGGTAGGAGGTCGGCCAGGACAGCTCGGCCGATCATGCCCACGAGGTCGGCCGGTGTCTGCGCGTGTATGCCGGCGGCGAGGGTGACCTGGTCGGCGGCTGCCCGGAGCAGGATGGTGAAGCTGATGCGTTCCATGGCCAGGTCCGGTCGGGTGGCGACCACGTAGTCGGCGGTGCGGATGAGCGCCTGGTAGGTCGTCAGGAGCGCGTAGACCTCCTGGTCCAGGCCGGGGATGCTGCGGGAGCGCAGGATGCGGCCGTCGAGCATGGTCGCCTTGATCGAGAAGTACGTGGTCTCGGCCTGCCACCTGCGGTGGTAGAGGTCGATGAGTTCACAGGCGGGGTAGCGCTCGTGGTCGAGGAGGCTGGTGACCAGCCGCCAGGGCTCGGTGCGGGTGGTGCCGTCGGCCAGCGTGACGGTGATCCATGCCTCGATCACCCGGACCGGCAGGAGCCGGTAGCCGACGCCGGCCCGGTAGACGGCCGTGTTCAGGCTCGCCAGGTAGGAGCCGTCGGGCAGGCGGTGCTGGATGACCGGGCGGCGGCGGGCGGAGGAGCGCACCAGGAACTGGGCCCCGGTGTCGGCGAGGTCGTGCAGGAAGTCGATGGCGTCGAAGTTCGCGTCCGCGAGCAGCAGCATCGTGTGGTCCAGGCAGCCCAGCAGACGCCGGGCGTAGGGGAGTTCGCCCGTGGTCTCGGGACCGAAGCAGGCCGCCAGGACGGCCCGGGTGCCGCATTCGACGACGGCGAGCAGCCGCAGGAGCGGGTAGTCGAACTCGATCGTGTCCCCGATCCGCTTAGGGTAGCGCCAGGTGATCTGCTCGGCGTCGGGAGCGTGCAGGAAGGTGCCGTCCAGGGCGACGGTGCGCATGCCCCGGTAGAAGGATCCGGCCTGACCGCGGCCGGCGACCGGCCCGGCCAGGGTCTCGAACAGCCGTCGCAGCGGATCGGCGCCGACCCGGCGCCTGGCCCGGGCGAGCGAGGACGCGGCCGGACGGACCGGGGCGAGCGGGTCCAGGGCCGCGGTGAGCTTGCCCCACACCGCCAGGTAGGAGCAGTCCTCGAACAGGGCCAGGGCCAGGACGAAATACACCACGACCCGTGACGGCAGCAGCCGCAGCCGCCGCTCCCGCGCCCCGGTCTCCTCCAGCACCGCGTCGACCAGCTCGAAGTCCACGATCTGGGTCAGCTCGCCCAGATGCCCCGGAGCGAACACACCCCCAGCCGTGGAGACCACCCGGGTGATGACAGACTTCTCCCGCAACGGGACTCCTGGATCTTGATCATCTTGCTCGACACAAGTGATCTACCAGGGGTCCCGTTCTCGCTGATCACCGGCTTGACGAACCACCCACCCGCCAAACGCAACGGCGTTGAGCTCTAATGATTCAGGCCCGTGCGACAGGAAACTGGCGCACGGGCCTGACGTCTGGCTTCAAGCTTGAAATCGATCTCGAAGATAAAACTTAACGCGACACTGCAATCAATTATCAAGCACGAATATTAAATGGCATCACTCGCCCATGATATTCGTATGAACCTTTGCTTTCTTTAGATATTTTGGCTCAGACGGAACTCCACCCCGCAAAAGATCGACCCACTCCCCTCGCACATTGATATGCAGCTCACTCGAACCTCCAAAAATAACTCGCCTGCGAGACTTTAGGATTGCCCGAGAAAGCTCGCCCCCAAGCGCCTTGATAAACCCTTTAATATCTCCACTTTCGGAAGAGAAGGTTTCCACGGTAAATGGGTCGCCAATTTCACCCCCCCACCCCATCCGGATTGACTCGCCGTCCGAGATGATACGAAGGGGAACGTCTCGACCGTAGGAGATAACCAAAGTTACCTCAACATTACTTCCACCCTCAGGCGCCAGGCGAAGGAAGTAGAAAGATTCATCACGAATCATGCCCACAGGGTCGACAGAAGAAAGAACCTGATCTACGACTTTGAGGAGCTCGGCTTCGCGGGAGGAGGGATTGCTCCTATAGTTCATCCCGTCATTCGTTCTGAGGTACCTCATTGCACCTCAGAACAAATGAATATGGCGAGCCTTTTTGCGCCAATTCCACCCAAGTCGGAAAGTCGGCCTACCTGCAAAGGGATTGTAAGCCCAGCCGATTTTGAACTTTCGCCCGTTATGATTCCATTTGCCACTTGCATGGCCAAAGTGCCTCGCATTCTTGGCGCGCTTATAGTTAGCCACACTGATGTTACCGTATCGGTAACTCATTCCACCGAAACGGCTTGACCTGAGCGCCGTCAAAGCAAAGCGGGACGAGCGCGCAAGTCGGTATGCCCTGAAGGCAGTGTACCCAAATCGCGCAGCCGCAAAGAATTGTCCGCCTGGGGCAAACGTGAGGGCTGTGGCTGCAATGTCAACCTTGTGCTTCCATGCCCACCTTCCGACGGACTTCCAGCTCCACTTGCCATCAAGGTCAAAGCAACCGATCGGATCTGCGGTGCAGTAGTCGTAAGCGTTGGCATTGCCCCCTGAGACGGGATCAGTGGAGAGGAAGCGTCCGGTGGTGGGGTCGTACAGGCGGACGCCCATGAGGGTGAGGCCGGTGAGGGTCTCGGAGGATCGCTGCTTGGCGCCGAGCCAGCCGTAGCGGGTGGCGGGAGTGCCAGAGAGGGGGTTGCCGTATTCGTCGGCCTGCAGGACGGTCGGGTTGACCGCGGTGTCCAGCGGGTACTGGAGCGCGACGTCGCCGTGGATGTTGGTGAGCTGCAGGACGGTGCTGCCGGTGTCCGAGGTGACGGCGGCGAGGTCGCCGGTGAGGTCCTGGACGTTGCGGGTGACGATGCGGCCGGTGGAGTTCTCCAGGGTCCAGTCGGGGCTGTCGCTGCTGTTGCCGTAGTGGTTGGTCTTGGCGGCGGTGAGGTTCCAGGTGGTGCCGCTGTCCGGGGTGGTCTCGGTGGTCCAGGAGGCGAGGCGGCCTGCCGGGTCCAGGGCCCAGGTCTGCCGCTTGCCGCCGCTGGTCTGGGAGCGGACGAGGTCGTTGGTGTAGTAGGCGAGCTGGTTGCCACCGGCCTGGGTGGTGGTGCGGCCGAACGCGTCGTAGACGGTGCCGGCGGCGGTCAGGCGATCGGCGCTGTCGTAGGTCATCGTGGCCGCGGTGCCGGTGGCGCAGGGGTTGCCGGGGGCACTGGTGGCGGTGGCGTAGCTGGTGCGGTTGGTGTTGGCGTCGAAGCCGTAGCTGCGGCGGGTGCAGGAGTTGTCGGTGCCGGTGTCGTCGGCGCGGGTGAGGCGGCCGATCGGGTCGTAGGTGTAGTGCTGGCTGGTGGTGCCGCCGGTGGTGGCCGCGTGGTCGGCGGTCTGGCCGTGCACGGTCTGGTCGGCGGTGTCGGCGAGCAGGACGGTGCTGTCGCTGGTGCGGGTGTAGGTCTGGCCGGTCTGGGCTCCGGCCTCGTCCTGGGTCAGCGTCTGGGTGATGCCGCCGGGGAGGGTCTGGGTGGCCAAGTCGCCGTCGTCGTCGTAGGCGGCGGTGAAGGTGCCGGCCACGGAGTCGGTCAGCGAGGTGGCGACGCCCCGGGGGTCCTTGGCGGTGTCGTAGGTCCAGGTGGTCGTGGAGGGGGCGGAGTCGGTGGCCTTGACCGGGCGGTCGAGGGCGTCGTACTGGGTGGTCGTGGTGTTGCCGGAGCCGTCGGCGTAGGAGATCGCCCGGCCGAGGGCGTCGTAGGTCGTGGTGATCGTGCCGCTGGTGGAGGCGGTGGTGGCGACGTCGCCGGTGACGGGGTCGTAGGTGGTGGTGGTGTCGGGGACGGCGGTGCCGGTCCCGCCGGTGACGGCGGTCTTGGTGGCGCGCCCGGCGGCGTCGTAGGTCGTGGTGGTGGTGCGGGTGACGCCGTTGGCGGTCTCGGTGACGGTGTCCGGGCTGCCCCAGCGGTTGTAGGTGGTGGTCTCGGTGGGCAGCTGGGTGGGGTTGGAGCCGCCGCCGGTGATCACACCGGCCGGGCCGGTGGAGCAGACCAGGTCGGCCCACTCGGGGCGCCCGTTGCACGCTCCGGTGCCGGTGGCGGACCAGTAGGTGGTCACGGTGGCGCCGGCGTCGGTGCCGTTGGACTTGGGCAGGGTGGTCTTGGTGACCCGGCCCTGGGCGTCGTAGGCGGTGGTCTTGGTGATCTTCAGGCCGGACGGGTCGTCGACGGTGCTGGTGGGCAGGCCCTTGGCCCAGTCGTAGGCGGTGGTGGAGGTGCGGGTGTCGGCGTCACCCGGGTAGCCGTCGATCCAGGCCCCGGTGGTGACGGTGGTGGGCTGGTCACTGGCCGTGGCGGAGCCGTCGGTGGGACGGCCCTCGTCGTAGGCGGTGACGGTGTGGGCGCGGGCGGGGGCCTGGGTGCCGGCCGGGAGGGCCGGGTTGCTGCCCGCGGCGGCGAGGTCGTGCTCCAGGGTGACCTGGTGCAGCGGCCCGAAGGTCTCCAGTTCGCGCTGGCCGTCGGCGCTGTAGACCGAGGTGGTCGACAGCAGATCCGCGCGGTCGGCGGCGGGGAGCTTGTCGATGTTCAGCTGCTGCTGCTCGGCCAGACCGGTGCCGCTGGTGGCCAGGGCCAGGCGGCGGTTGGAGTCGCTGAGCTCGCGGACGGTGTTGCCGTACCGGTCGTAGGCGGTGGTGGTGAGGTGGCCGCCGGGCACGGCGGTGTTGACCTCACGGCCGGAGGCGTTGGTGTAGCTGAGGGTGGCGCGCTTGTAGTCGGTGCCGGTCAGGGCCGATCCGTCGTGGGAGGCGGGGACCTGGTCGGCGGGGAAGACGGCGGTGGCGTCGGTGGGGGCGTCGCTCTGCCCCCAGGCGGCGACGTCCGCGATGCCCATCTGGTTGGGCGCCTTGGTGCCGGTCAGCGGCACGTTGTAGACGACGCTGGTGGTCGCGGTGCCGTTGGTCTGGGTGGCGCTGCCGGGGGTGAGGGTGGGCCGGGAGGCGTCCAGGAGCATGCCCTCACCGGCGACGGCCGAGCTGCCGACCTTGGCGTAGGTGAAGGTCCACGGCAGTTCGCCCGGCGGGGTGAGGGTGGTGACGCGGCCGTTGGCGTCGTAGGTGTAGGCGGTCTTCAGGGCGGGGCTGATCCGCGGGTCCCACACCTCGCGCAGCCGGCCGGAGGCGTCGTAGGCGTACTGGGTGACGACGGTGGCGGTGGAGGCGGAGTCGCCGGGGGTGGTGGCCCACAGCTTGATCTGCTTGACCTGGCCGGTGTAGTCGCCGAGCGCCGAGCCGGCCGCGGTGGTGGCGGTGGCGTAGACGTACTCCAGCATCCGGCAGCCCTTGGTGGCCGGGGTGGCCTGGCAGGTGGCCGGGTCCGCGATCGCGGAGGTGGGGGCGATGACGTACTTGGGGCGGACCTTGCCGCCGGTCTGCACGACGTCGGGGACCACGGTGGTGGTCGAGTTGGCGGTGGCCAGGCGGCTGGTGGCCAGCTGCCAGGTGCTCGCCCCGGCGGGCTTGGTGAAGGTGGTGGTGGTGCCCTCGGTGTCCTTCAGGACCAGGGTCGCGTCACCGGTCTTCCCGGTCAGGGTGAGGTCCTCGGAACCCGGCTCGGGGGTCCAGGTGCCGGCTGCGGCGTCCTTGAGCGTGAAGCCGGTCTCGTCGCCCTCGGCGTCGACCAGGGCGAGGGAGGTGGGGGTGACGGTGCGGACGTAGGCCCAGTCGGAGTCGGTGATCTCCGCGGTGGTGCCGGCCGACCACTGCGGTCCGAAGATCGCGGCCTGGCCGGTGGCGTCCGCGCCGGCAGTCGGCCGTCGCGAGGAGAAGGTCCGGCTGACCGACAGGTCGAACGCGGAGGCGTCGGTGCCGGACAGGGTGTAGTCACCGGTGAGGTCGTTGACCTGGCCGGGTCCCACCGCGTCGCTGGGCGCGGTGCCGGCGTTGCGGTCCACCGTGACGGTGTGCGGGTCCGAGGCGTCGGTGAGGGTGCCGTCGGTGAACACGGCGCGCACGTCGACCGGGCCGTCGGCGGCGAGGCTGTCGGTGATGTTCCAGCTCAGGTCTGCGGGCACGCCGCCGGTGACCGGGAGCGGCCACGTGGAGGGCGTGGTGCCGTCGGAGGTCCGGCGGGTGTCGGTGACGGGCACGTCGTGCCAGGTGTCGGCCGCGCCGCGGCGGTACTGGTAGGTGACGCCGGTGTCTGACGGCTTGCCCTGCGAGGACAGGCCGGTGCGGCGGGCGGGACGCTCGCCGTCGCCGGGGGCGTTCAGGGCGGCGCCGGAGCCGGCGTAGAAGGTGTAGGCGGTGTCCGGGGTCGCCGACAGGTTCGCGGCGTTGTCACGGGTGCGGACCGTGAGGGTGTGCTTGCCGGATTTGAACGGCAGCCCGGTGGAGACGGCCTGACCGGTGGAAGGTATGGAGTGCCAGGTACCGCCGTCGAGGTTGTAGATGACGTCGTGGACGTCGCCGGTGGGCGGGGTGAAGGTGAAGGTGCCCCGGTAGGTGCCCGAGGCGTCCGGGGTACCGGACCAGGCGCCCGCAGGGAAGTCGCTGGAGGAGATCGCGGTCCTGCCCGGGGCGGTGGTGTCCACCGTGATGAGCTTGTCGGCGCTGAAGGTCGGGGAGAGGGCGCCGGTGGCATCCTTGGCCTTGGCCCGCACCTTGTACTTGTGGCCGTTGACGAGCTTGCCGGCGGCCACGGTCGCGGTGGAGGTCCCTCCGGAGGTGACGGTGGTGCCGGTGATGCCGGACTGGACTAGGACGTCGCTGCCGGAGGTGTAGTCGTACAGGTCGAAGAGGCCGGTGACGTTGCCGCCGTCGGGGTCGGAGACCTTCGCCGACAGTTTGGGGGTCAGCGAGTTGGTGAAGCCGAGCGCGCCGCCGGCCAGGCCCCCGTCCGGGGTCATGGTCGGGGTGTCTGCGGCCGGGTAGCGGTTGTAGGTGACCACCAGCGTCGGCGGGTTGGAAGCGGCGTTGGCGGAGTTCACCCGCTTCCACTGCGAGGTGACCGTCTCATTCGAGCCCCGCAGGCCCATGTTCGAAGAGGCGTTACCCGCCGCCGCCCATGCCTGCGCCAGCGAGGTGACGTCAGCGTTGATCCAGCCGTCCGGCTGCGAGGCACAGCCGGGGTTGCCCTTGGTCTCTGTGGAGGTGGCGTACTTGGTGTTCCAGGTGGGCTGTGCGGTCCAGCGCGAGGCGGTGGAGGGCTTGCCGGTGTCCCATACCTCCCAGGTGTATGGGTTGCAGTCGACGTTGCCGGAGTGGAAGTTCCACAGACTCAGCTTGGCGTCGGTGACCTGGGTGCCCGCGAAGTAGGAGGTGTTCCAGTTGATGAAGGAGCGGGCGACGCGGTAAGTGCTATCGGGGTTCTGGGTACCCGGGTTGCCGAAGTCCAGTTCGGTGTCGCCGGACCAGTCGACGGTCTCACCCTGCTGGACGTAGGTGTCCAGGAAGGGGGTCAGCGTCGAGATCGCGGGGTCGACGGTGACGGGGAACTTCGTAGCGGGGTCGGCAAGGAATGCCGCGTCCGGGGTGAGTTCCAGGTCGATGGTGTTGCCGTGCTGTACGGCCTTCATCGCGACCTTGCCGCGGTGGGAGCGCTCGCCGGCGACCGGGTCGACGCTGGCGTCCCACATCACCGGCGCGGGCATGACCGCCTGCTTGGCGCTCTTGCTGTCGGTGAACAACAGGCTGCCGTCGTCCTGCTGCTTGACATTCAGCCCCTTGGCCTTCAGCGGCAGGGTGTAGGTGTAGCCGTCCTGGTCAGGGCGTCGCTTGATGGTGACGTACTGCTCGAAGCCGGTGCGGGTCGCCTCAACGACGAGGTCGGCGCCGGGGACGGCGTCGGGGTAGGTGGCCCGGGTACCATCCAGGACCGGCTTGGGCAGGCCTCCCTTCCACTGCAGCGTGATCTGCTCATCGCCCTCGCCGAGGGTGATCAGGTCACGCGCGGGGGCGGACTTGGTGTCCGCCAGCGAGTCGGCCTTGGTGCCTCCTGCACCGCCCAGCCGCAGGCCGCGAGGGTGGCCCTTGGGTGCGACGGTGCCGTCGCTCTGCTCCACCAGGTCGAGGTCGACCGGCTTCCATTTGTCGCCGTCCTTGAACCGGACAGGTCCGGCGGACACCTCGCTGGTCAGCGACCCGTCGGGGTTCGCGTAGGTGCTGGTGTCCTCGGTGCGGGCATCAAGGATCTCGATGCGGCGGTCCTGCAGGCGGGCCGCCAGCCGAGCCGATGCCTCCGTGTCGGCCTCCGCCGGTCCCTGAGGCCGCGCAGCGGCGGGCGCGGCGACCGGCGCGTGCTCGGCGGCGGCTGCGACTGCCTGGCCGCTGCCTTCCAGGACGGTTGCCGCCTCGGCGGCGAGGGTCAGCGACAGCACTGCGGCGATGGGCCGCAGATGGCGCAGGATCCCGGGGCCGCCGGTGCCTGTGAGCAGGCCCGGCACACGGCGTCGCGGGCGCGGTGAACGCGATGACATGCACGGTCTTTCTGTCGGGCCCGCCCCCTTGGTGCGGGGCGGGCGGCGAGGGGGGATGCCTGTCCGCAAAGGCAGGGACAGGCAGGTGGACGCACGGCCGCGACCGGGCACAGGGGTGCCTCAGCATGCGGGTGTGCGGCGAAACAACCGCTCGGCGCCGGCAGGCGGCGCGGGCGGAGACCTGGAGCCGGGGGCAGACCGGCTCAGTCGGGCTGGATGCCGGGCAGCACCGGCGGGCACGGCGGCAGCGTTACTGCAGCCAGCACCGAGACCGGGAGAGAGCTGACCAGCGGCGTCGGCTCGGGCGGCTCCCCGGACGGGGAGGGAGTCCCGGACGGGGTTGCAGAGGCGGTCGGCTGCCCGCTCGCCGAGGGAGCCGGGTCTGCGGTGACGGTGGCTTCCGGCGCCGAGGGGCCGGGTGTCGCTGAACCGGTGGGCTGCCTGGGGTCCGGAGCGGCGGGACTGGCCGACGGGGACGGGGGTGCCGTGGGCGCGTCGGATCCGCAGCCGGACGGGGAGGGTTCCGGATCGGCGGGTGGCAGCGGCGGCCGCGGAGGGGCGGGTGTGGGCCGGTGGGTCGCGGGTGAAGCCGGGTGCGCGGGAGAAACCGGGTGTGCAGGGCCGAGCAGTGGAGACGGGTGGTGCGGACGCCGACCCGGCCTGTGGATAGCAGGGCGGGGCCCGGCCGGGTCGGTGGCGCGGATGGTCGGCGGCTGCGGCACGCCTGCTGCGACGACCGTGGGCGCGGCCGGCACTGGTGCGCTGCCGGGCGCGGTGGAGGCGTAGTTGGCGTAGGAGCGGATCCAGGCCCGGACCGTGATCAGGTAGTCCGCTGAGTGGTTGTAGCTCAGGATCGCCTGGTCGAGGTCGGCCGGAACGGTCAGGTCGCGGTCCCCGGCGCAGAGGTAGCGGGCAGTCGCCAGCGCGGCGTCGAAGACGTTGCCGGGATCCGGTCGGCCGTCCCCGTTGCCGTCCGCGCCCCACCGGGCCCAGGTCGAGGGGATGAACTGCATCGGCCCCACTGCCCGGTCCCAGCGGGCGCTGCCGTCCAGGCGTCCGCCGTCGGTGTCGGCGATCGCGGCGAAACCGCGGCCATCCAGAACCGGCCCCAGGATCGGGTGTGCAGTGGTGCCGTCGGAGGTGAGTGCGCCTGCGCGTCCGTGTCCGGACTCCACCTGGCCGATGCCCGCCAGTACCGGCCAGGTAAGGCGGCAGCCGGGGTCCTCAGCCGTGAGCCGCTGCTCGGCCCGCCGGTAGGCGGACAGCACCGCCGCGGGGACCGGAACCTGGCTTTCGTTCACCGCGGGCTGGTCTGCTTTCGCCGGTTCGGTGGTGCCGGTCGGGGCGGTCATCGGCATGGATGCGACAGGAGGAGCGGTGGGCGCCGTGGGCGGTGCGGGGTAAAGGGGCGCTCCACCGTCGGCCTGGGAGGTGGCGGCCGGCGGGGTCGACGGGACCGTGTCCAGCGGCGCGGTTGCAGCGCATGCCGCCATGGCAACAGCGGCGATCCGCCGCGCTGCGCGCGTTCTGACACCCGAGAAGACGGGAACGCGTACGGGCACGCTGCACTCCGGACCGGCTGGCGACGAGGACCGGGAAAACGTACACAGACAAACACGAGATCTTCACCATGAGATCAACTTAACCAAGCGTCACATCACGAGATCATTGCAGTATCGCCGGGCAGCACGGCTCGAGGATGACACCGGTAGCCGAGCGACCAGAATGCCTTTGCCCCGAAACGGACATATGGGCACCGGCTCAACATGCCCCCAGCGCCCATCCAGTCATTGATCACATTCTGATCACGCCGCCTGAACCGGCGGCCGACAACAATGTGCTAGCTCTGCACGCACCGTCGCCCAATCAGCCATGTCTCGACCTCGAGCAGCAGGCCGCGACCGACCCGGCCTACCCGCAGCCGCCCACCGCATGACCGTTGGTGCACGACCACTACACCACTTCACGGGACACGACCCCACGTCCACCGACACCCCTTTGCAGGCATCTCCGCCCCTCGCAGCGAGAAGGTGGAGTGCGGGATGCGCCACGCACCACAAGGCAGTGACACTCCGTGACACCTTCCAGGTTCGCGTCGACGCAACGTCGAGCGCACCCGTATGTCCGGAGCGGATGCTCAGCGCATCCGCATCGGGTGCATCGCGGCCGCCGAAACAGCCAGAACGATCGGCAGTCAACCCGAAAAGCAAGACGCGTCGGTGATCCTCTCTGCATGTGCTTTTGGCATATGCCAGAAGCGGGACGGGGACAGCGCATGACCCTGGCCGCCGAGGTTCACCTCCGAGCGCGCCCACGAGAGTTCGTTATCTCCCTGTGATGTGAGTTCGCATCAGAACAGATCGGCTGCCGGGAATCCCGTTCTCTTCGTGTACATTTCTTCGGCCCGCTCCTCCGCCTGCGCGCAGCTCCGCCGCGCGGCACGGCCAGGTCCGGCAGGCCATCGCGCCCCTGCGGACCGCAGAAGGGCCCGGTGGACGGCCGCGCGGGCCCCACCCGGCACGGCCCCCTGCGGCGTGCGCGGGCACGTCCGGGCGTACGGCGTCCGGACCCGGCAGACAGTGAGGAAAAGCCACAAGTGAACATCTCCACCCCGCGGCGGCCCGCACACCGGCTCGCAGCGGTCCTGGCGGCGGCGCTCGTCCTGATCGCCTCCGCCCTGGCCTGGGCGCGTCCCGCCCATGCCGCACCCGCGCTGCCCGGAGGGAAGGCCAACTGGGTGGTGTCCGTCGGGTCGCTGAACCCGTCGGCCCAAAGCGGCTACCGCAACTGGGTCCGGCTGGGCTACTACACCTTCGCGGCCGACGGCACGGCCACTGCCAGCCACTGACGGTAAAACCAGCAGGACCAGCCCACCCGGGTCGCCGCCGCGGCGGCCGACTGCGGCGGCGGCGTCCCGACCTGCTCCGTGCGCACCCTGCCCGGCTTCGCCGGCAACCCCACCGGCTCCCTGAAGGGCACCTACACCTACACCGCCGACGGCAGGCTCGCGGTCACCTGGAACCGCACCGGCGCCGGCGCCGCCACCGGTCCCTTCCACGAGTACTGGACCGTCCAGAGCGGCCTGGCCTCCGGCGGCGTCGCCCGCATCACCAGCCCCGGCTTCTACGGCGCCTACGGCGCCGGCGTGACCGTCCCCGCCGCCGGCGCCTTCACCGACTACGGCGCCACCTTCGGCGTCGGCTACGGCAGCAACGCCTCCCTGGGCCGCGAGAGCCGGGCCACCATGACGGCCCTGCTCAAGGACCCGCGCTACGACGCCCAGCCCTACAAGGGCGCCTACGTCGTCGCCAAGGCCTCCTCCTCCGACCCCGCCACCCGCACCGGCATCGTGGCCCGCGAGGGCGCCGGCGGCTCCTGGACCCTGGCCGACACCGCCAACCCCTGGCGCCTGTGCAGCAGCGGCCTGTGCGCCGGATGGGTCCAGCCGGGCACCAGCTGCGGCGGCACCGACAAGGCGCGGGTGCGCTACCTCGCCGAGATCGGCGGCGGACGGCGCACTACCGAGGAGTACTGGTGCCGCTTCCTGGCCCAGGGCAAGCCCTGCTACCTGTACAACTCCCACCCCCGCCCGATGCTCCAGGTCGTCGACGACGCCGGCGTCTTCCGCGGCTGGGTCGGCGTGGAGGGCTTCACCCACGTGAGGACCACCACCGGCCTGCCGGACAGCAGCTGGATCGAGGGCTACTGGGGCGTCTTCGACATGGTCTCCGCCACCCTCCAGCCGAAACTGCCCTGATACTTCGCAGACCATCGCCGGCCGCGCCCGTCCGGTCTGCTGCCCTGCAGCTCCTCGAGGGCGGCCTGGGCCCGCCCGCTGAGGGGTGCCGTGGCCGCCTTCGGCACACGGGCGGCCGACGCGCCCGCTGCGACTTTGTGCAGCGGCTACCGGTCCGGAGCGTGGCTGCGGTCGGCGCGGCGGGGTCCGTCGTCGCGCCGGTCGCGGGCAGGCTGCTGCCGGGGGCGGGTGTCACGCCAGGACGGACGCGCAGCGCCGGTAGAAGGGTCGGCTGGGGCGGCGGGGCCTGCCCCGGTGGGCCGGCCGGCGGCCTCGGACAGCGCCGGGGCCGCCTCACGCGCGACGGCGCGCCAGCCGCCGATGTGAGTCTCCACGGGCGCCAGGCGGTCGGGGGCGTGGCGAGCGAGGTGGGCGGCGCGGTCGAGTTCGGCGCGCGGGACGAGGAGCCGGGCGGACTCGGCGAGGTCGGCCAGGGCGTACGCGGCGCGTCCGGAGGCGGTCTCGGCGCGGACGTAGGCCTGGCGCAGGGCGGTGATCTGCACGGGCTGGGCGGGGAACCAGCGGCGGCCGCCGTCTCGGCGCGGGTCGACCATGCCGTCGTCGGTGACCAGGCGGCCGGCGAGCCGGTCCACGAGCGCGGGTGCGTACTCGGCGTGCACCGCGGCGGCGGCGGGGATGCGGTGCAGGGCCTGCAGGAGCGCGCCCGGACCTTCGGCGAGGAGTTCGGCGGCGGGGCGGGGGCTGCCCGGCGGGTGATGCTGGGTCCAGTCGTCGCTGTACAGGATCCGTCCGACGCGGACGGCCAGCGCCTCGGCCTCGGCCGTGCTCGGGTGGACCGCCGGGCGGAGGCCGGGCGGGTCGCCGAGGTCCTGGAGCCGCTCCCACCGGGGGGTGACCTGCTGCCACGCCTGGGCGGCCGCCCGCAGGTGCTCTCCGGCTGTGCGGACCGCCTCCGGGGACAGTCCGCCGTCCAGGGCGGCGGCGACGGTGTGCAGGAGGCGGCCGGCCAGCAGGTGGGACAGGGCCAGGGGGTAGGCCGTGCCGCGGAGGGCCGCCGCGTGGTAAGGCGCAGCGGAGCTTGGGCGGTGGACGGCCTGGTACGCGGCGGTCTGCAGGCGGTCGGCGCCGGAGGCCAGGTACCGCAGTCGGGCGGTCAGGCCCTCGTCGGGCTCGATCCGGGCCGGGGCCGGGGCGACGGCGACGGGCAGGTGCCCGACGGCGCCGACCTCGGTGCCGTCGGGCGGCCGCAGGTGGGCGCCGGCCCGGGCGAGGTGCCGGCAGGCGTCCTCGAAGGAGAGCAGGGAGAGCCCGGCCCGCTGCTCGGTCAGCGGCACGACCGACCGGCCGAACCGCGCCGCCTGCCCGGCGAGGTGGCCGAGCCGGGCGGCGACGAAGCGCTGTCCGGTGCCGGCGGCGAGCAGCGCCCCGTACGGGGTGTCCGCCCGGCCGCCCTCCGCGTGGTGGCCGGCCATCACGTCCCGGGCGAGCGCCAGGAAGCGCCGGGCGTCGTCGAGTCGGGCCAGGGCCTCCTCGACGGTGCCGCGGGCGCCGTTCGGCGGCACGGGCCGATCCGGTCGGCGGGGGCCTGCGCTGCGCTGCAGGGCGCTGCGGGCGTCACGCAGCGCCCGGCGGGCGTTGGCGACGGCGGCGGCGTCCTGCGGGTCGGCGGCTGCGGCGTACCGGCCGGCGGCCGCGTAGTCGCCGAGGTGGCGGTCGACCTCCTCCACCAGCGGGACCAGTTGCCGGACCAGGTGGATCCGCTCGGTCCCCGACAGGATCCGCCGGGGCAGGGCCTGGGCGGCGGAGGCGGTCCGGTCCTCGGCGAGGTGGTAGAAGTCCTCGAGGGTCGCCTCTGCGGGGCCGCTCATCCGGGCACCGGCATGGTGCGCAGGCAGGCGGCGGCCTCGGCCGTGCGGTCGGCGCAGGCGTGCAGGGCGTAGACCTGGTCGGGGTGGTCGGCTGCGCGGCCGGCGCGGTCCAGGCGCGGGCGCAGCTCGTCCAGGAGCCGGGCCAGCTCTCCAGTCAGCGCGGTGTCGACGGTGGCGGGCAGCTGCGGATGGGTGCCCTCCTGCGGCAGGGGGAGCAGGTCGCGGCCGGCGGACGCCGCCATGGCCGCGCCCAGGGCGGCGGTGGGTTCGATGCCGTCCTGCCAGGTCAGGGCGTCGGTGGCGGCGACGGTGAGGGTCAGGGCGTCCCAGGCGATGTGCAGCATCCGGGTGTCGGTGGCGTCCCGCAGGTCGCGGGCCAGGTCGTCGACGATGGACAAGGGGTTCCTCCCAACCAGGGGGACCGGACGGTCGGCGCCAGTGTGCCCGCGGAGGCCGGGGCCCCGCGGGGATGCGGCCGGAAGCTGTGGACGACTACAGTCCGCGGAAAGGCAAACCCCCCGGAAGAGGGACGGCGGGCCCGTGGCCCGTCGGGCTCGGCGCCTCATATCCCGGCGGGAGGGACGCATCGGAGCACGTCCGCGGGACGACGCAGCCCTGCGCGGCGCCGCCCCGGAGAGCGCTATCCGCGGATGGTCTGGACAGGGGCGAAGTTCGTGAGCCATCCGTGGCCGTGCTTCTTGCTGCCGGCGCACTCGCCGGCGATGCCGAAGGTCCAGTCGCCCGGCCCGTAGCTCTGCGGATTGGGGAGCCGGAACACGACGTGGCCGGTGCGGAAAGGGCGGTACCACTCCCAGCGCTCCCAGGCGTCGATCGCGTCGTGGGGGTGGATCTTCCACGTCCGCTCCAGGTAGGCGTGCACCCGGCAGTGCTCACCGGGCCAGAACGCCGGCACGCGGTCCAGGTAGTAGTCGGGCCTGACCAGGTGGTCGGCGCTGCTGATGCACACCCGGAAGTGGTGGAGGGTGTTCTCGAAGCATCCGCCTCCGGAGTCCGTGCCCGCCGCCTGGGCGGGGGTGGGCATGACGAGGGCGAGAGCGGCCGCCACGGCGGCCAGGGCAGGAATCGGGCGACGGGCCATCGGCTCCTCCATGGACAGGCATCCACCGCACCAACCGGTCGCCTCCGTACGCGGCAACGGCGGAGAGGACCGAATCGCCCTCAAGGACCACATAAGTACGATCCACGTTCCCGCTGCACGAGCGTCGGCCCGGCGGCCCCGCCCGCACGGGATACTCCACGAACGGCGAGGTTCCCAGGGCATCCGCCCCAGGGACGTCGGAGCATTCCCGGCGAAAGCCCTTTTCGCCCTGGTCGGAGGCGGAGACCGGAGAGGCGTGCGGCATGATCGAGGCCGGCCGGCCCCCTGGAGGTCCCGCGTGGCATGGTCCGAGCGTCCGGTGGTGCGCGACGGCGTGCGGCTGTCCTGCCGCGACCGGGGCGGGTCCGTCCGCCCGATCGTCCTCCTGCATGGCCTCGCCGGCCACACGGGCGAACGGGACACGACGGCCCGGCTGCTCCGGCCCCGCCACCGGGTCGTCGCCGCCGACCAGCGCGGCCACATCCTGCACCCTTCGACGCCGCGCACGCTCGCTGCCGGGCGCTGGTCGGCAGCGAGCAGCTGGCCGCGTTCCTGGCCGGCTACGAGGTGCCCGAGCGCCAGGCCGCCGCTTGGCGACCTCTCCGGCCTGTGACCGGCCGGGTCAGTACAGGGGACGGGGCAGCCCCGGTGGTGGTATCCGGACCCGCCCGGGAAGCGGCCGACGCCCGCACATCGGCGCAGCCGGGCCGGACAGCCCCCGGCCAGGACACCGGTCAGGACGTCGCCGCCCGCAGGCGGGCGGCAAGGCGGGCAGCGGCGGCGGTGAGGACGGAGCCCGCCACGGTGAAGGGCACGGTGGTCAGGGCGAGTCCGACGCCGAGCCGGGCCGCCGCGCCGGTGGTGCAGGTGAACTGCTCCGGGGTGCGGTCGGCCGGGCGGGGGAAGACGCCGGTGACGTGATGCCCGAAGCGGGCGATGTCCGCCAGCACGACCCGCAGCAGCCCGCGTGCCGCCCAGGCCAGGTCCGACACGGCGAGCCCGGCGAGGTCCGACGCGGCGGGGCCGATCGCGTCCATAGCGAGAGTTCCCCTCATCCAGCGGTGCGGAGGGCACAGGGGACATGACCGAACAGGACAGGAGCCGACGGCACGCCCCGGGGCATGCAAGGGGGCGGGCGGGAGAACTCACTGGAGGGGCGGTGCGGGACGCGGCAGGATGCGGCTGTGCACCGTGATCTGGAGGATCCCGAGCTGTCGGCCCTGCGTCGCCGCTTCGTCACGCCCGAGCGGCGCTACCTGCGGCTGGGCGGCAGTCTGCTGCGGCTGGGCGGACCCGAGCGCGCTGTGTTCGCGCGGGAGATGGGGTGTGCCGCCGCCGAGATCACCCCTCGGGAGGTGGAGATCCTGCTGGACGCCGGGTGGCGGGAGCGCAAGGTCGCGGCGTGGTTGATCGCCGTCACCCGCCGTGCGGCCTTCCGCGAGCGCCTGGGCGCGCTGCTGCTGGCCAGTGAGGCCCCGTACGCGGGAGCCGGCTACTGCGTGGCACTGGCCCGGCTGGGCACCGCCGCCGACGCCGGCCTGCTCACCGCCTACCTCGAGCGGTACCTGCCCCGGACCGACCTGCCCTACGACCAGGGACTGGTCCTGGGCACGCTGCTGCACCTGGACACCGAGCAGGGCACCGCATGGGCCGCGCGGTTCCTGGCCCCGGGAGGACCGTGGCAGCGGTGGCAGGCCGCCGCGCTGCCCGGCCGCACGGTGCAGGACCCCGACCGCTACCGGCAGGTCGTCGCCGACTGGTGCGCCTTCGCCGCGCAATGCCACCAGGCCACCGGCCACCCCTGACTCCCAGGCCCCTGCCCCCGGGACGGAGACGACCGGGCACAGCAGGCCCGAAACGGACCGGCCCCGCCAGCGCAGAGTCCGACCGGCCCGGCATGACAGGGTTCCGCCGTGGACGGCCAGGCGGCCGTCGGGCCAGGCACGGGACCCGAGGCCCCCCGGGGGCGGGCCGAGTCAGGCGGCGACCGGGGACGGACGCGGCCGAGCGGGCAGGCGGGCGGGCTGCCCGCAACGCTACGGCCCGGTCCTGCCGCCCCAACCTCGCCCCAGCCCGGGGCCGGGCCGCGCCCCCTGTGCGAGGGCACCGCAGTGAGCGCCCACCGGCCGGGACGCGGGCGGGCGGGGGCCGGGCGCAGCCTGGCGGGTGCGGGCCGGGGGGGACGTGGCAAGGAGAGCCGCTGCCCGGTGAGGAGGTAGGAGAGCTTGCCTCCTGCGCGGACGGCGATCGTGCGTCCGCCGTGGGTGTAGTAGCGGATGGTGGACTTGGTGCCGTCGGCTTTGAGGAGGACCTCGGTGTCGCCGGGGAGGTAGAAGGTGGCGCCGGTGGAGTCGCGGCGGATCAGGCGGTTGTCGTCGGCGTCGTAGACGTACTGCTCGTCTTGGTGCCCTCAGTGATCCCAGCCGTGCAAGGAGGCCTTGGCAGCGGCGTAGGATCCGGCCGAGTGCGGGCCGCTGCCGCCACGCTGGGCGGCCGACGAACTGATCACGATCAGGCGCCCGCCGGGGCAGCGCAGCCGCCCTTCCAGGGCGGTGGTGAGCAGGACCGCGGTCAGCAGGTTGGTCTCCAGATCGCGGTACCAGCCGGCCGCCAGCGTTTCCAGGGAGTCGCCGGCCGGCGCGGTGGCGGTCGAAGCGCCGGGGAGGCCTGGGGCGTCCGGTCGTCGTGCCGAGGCGGCCCGCGTCACAAGACGGTGTGGGCGATTCGGTGGGCGGTGAGATGGGCGGTGAGCTGGGGGGTCTCTTCGCTGCGGACGCCGATGGCGAGGAGTCTGCGGGCCCTGGTGGCAGCGACGTACCACACGCGGAGGGTTTCGTCCTGGGCCGGATCGGCATCGATCCAGCGCCGGACACTGCCTTCTTTCGGCAGCAGGAAGAAGACGGCGTCAGCCTCTTCGCCCTTGACCTGATGGATGACGGCGAAGCGGACCTGCCGGCTGGTCGCAGAAAGTGCGCGCTGGCGCGGGATGGTGGGCTTGCTCCCGAGGCGTCCCTTGCCGCGTGCGGGCCGGGCGCCGGGCGGGGACGGCCACGACTTGGTTGCCTGCCATAGGTCGGTCGCCCAGTCGGGGTGGGGAGGCGGCAGGGTGTGGAGGAAGGCGTGCGCGGTGCGGTGGAGGTGTTCGACGCCGAGGCCCTGGTTCGCGCAGATGTGTTCGATGCTGCCGGACGCATCGGGGAACCAGTAGTTCAGCAGCGTTCGTGATGCCAGGGCGGTCGCGTCGGCGATCTCGGTGGGCATGGCGTGGGGGGACCGGACGATCGCGTGGGCCTGCGCCAGGGCGGTGATGGAGTTGGCGTGGGAGTCGTCGCGGTGCAGGGGCAGGTGGGTGTGCTGGTAGGTGGTGACAAGGCTGTCCTTGGGGGCGATGGCGCAGGTGGCGGCGTGCTCGAGGAAGACGTCGACGGCCAGGCTTTTGCCGCTGTGGTGGCGGTGGTTGCCGCCGCTGGCGCTGAAGTCGGTGGGGATGACGGCGATGGGGATGTCGTCGCGTCGGACGACGGCGTCGTCCGGGGGGCGGTTGCCGGTCCGCAGGGTGGCGGCGAGTCGGCAGATCGTCGGGGTGCTACGCCGGTTGCCGGTCATGAGCAGCGGTTCGCGGGGGAGAGTGGCGGCGAAGCGTTCCAGGGCGGTGGGGGCGGCGCCGCGCCAGGAGTAGATGGCCTGGTCGGGGTCGCCGACCAGGACAATGGGCATGCCGGATAGGTGCAGCCGCTGCAGGATGGTGAGGTCGGCAGCCGAGCAGTCCTGGGCCTCGTCGACGACGATTTCGGCGAAGCGGGAGCGCAGAGGTTGCAGGAAGCGTTCGGCGGCCCGGGGGGTGCGCAGGTGGTGGAGGGCGCGGAGCCTGGCTTCGTGTCCGGTGTAGTAGCCCTGGGTGTGCCAGGTGTCGCGTGCGGCACGGATCCGCTCTTCCCACCAGGGGCGCGCGTAGCTGCTTGTCTGCTGCAGCTGCGTGGTTCGTTTTTTGAGGTTGTCCCAGGCGACGCGCTCGGCGGGTCCGTGGGGGGTGATGGTGATGCTCAGGGAGAAGTGGCCCAGTTCGAGGGAGACGTCGACCTGCTCGATGGGGGCTTTGACCTTGTTCCAGGACTCCAGGAGGCGTGGGGTCGGCGTGGTGGGCAGACCGGGGCGGACGAGGAATTCCCACAGGAAGGAGTCCAGGGTGCCAATGAAGTGGGGGGCCCGGGTGAGGTCGGCGCGGCCGGCCAGCAGGCAGCGCCGGGCCATCTGGTCGCGGGCGGCCCGGGTGAAGGAGATCAGGGCTTTGCCGCCGCGCAGGGATTGCCGCGGGGAGGCCAGGTGTCGGCTGGTGATGACATGGGTCTTGCCGGCGCCGGGGCAGGCACGGATGTAGACAGGGCCGGGGGCGGCGATGGCCGCCCGTTGTTGCTCCTCGGCACGGCGGGCCAGGGCGTCGCGGTGGTTGTCGGGGGCATCGGGCCGCCCGAGGTCGATGGTCACGGCGCCGTGGCCTGCTGGGCGAGGTCCGACGCGGTGAGGAAGGCCAGGGCCCGCTGTAGGTAGCCGGGGATCTCGAAGGGGGTGTCCGGGTCCTCCAGCACGTCGGCCAGGTGCTGGGCGAAGACGGCTTTGGACAAGGGCGTGCCGGAGTCCTGCTCGCCGTCGTGACCGGGGGTGCGCTTGTCCCGCGGGATGAACAGTTCGCCGAAGTGTCGCGCGGGGTCCGGGGAGTCCAGTACGGCCCGCCAGCGGTGCTCCGACCGCGGGGCGCACCGTTGGAACGCCCGGTGGAGGGCCTGTTGATTGGTTTCGGACCACAGGGCCGGCTCCAGGGTCCTCGGGGCCGCCGCAAGGTGGAACCGATCGGAGGTGCGCCATCGCTCGGGGAGGGTCCGCAGGTCCTGCAGGCGCTTTGGCTCCGGCGCGCCAGGGTCGACGTCGGTGTCGGTGATCAGGACCACCTTGCGGCCCAGGCACACGCTGTCGACCGGGGCGAGCAGGACGCGCAGGTAAACCTCGAATCCGACGCCGTCGACCATGACCCGGGTGGCGCCGAAGAACCGTTCCAGCGCCTCGTCGAGGCCGGTGTGGTCGCCGTCCGGTGCGAGCATCCGCTTCGCGAGGGCCGGCAGGAGCAGCAGCTCGGAGATACCCTCGACCAGGACGGCGCGGGGGGAGAACAGCAGGGCGCTCTTGGTGGCATCGAGGTAGCGGTCGAGGTGACGGACCTGGTCCGCGGTCAGGTCCAGACGGGGCACGGGCAGGGGGCGTGCCTGCCAGCGGCCGGTGGGGGTGTCCGGGCAGCGGGTCATGACCACCAGGTCCTCCGCGCTGACGGCGGCGGCCAGGACCGGCGAGTGGGTGGTGACGACGATCTGCAGCTGCCCGGACGGCTCGAGGGGATCCGCGGGGGTGCGGGCGCGGGACTGCTCGGCCCGCCGCTGGAGGTAGCGCAGGAGCAGGGTCTGCAGTTGGGGGTGCAGGTGCGCTTCGGGTTCCTCGACCAGCAGCACGGTCAGGTCGGCTTCGGCGGCGGCGTCCAGCTCGGCCATGACGGTGGCGATGAACAGGGCGTTGGCGTAGCCGAGTCCGGAGGTGGCCAGGGGCCCGGCTGGGCCTCCGGCATCGCCGAGCAGCATCCGCAGGGACTTGGCGATGGAGGCGAAGGTGGGTTCGGCTACCGCCATCGCGCTTTCCTGGCGGTGGGCGCCGGCGGTGAGGTGGCCCAGCGGTTCGTTGATGCGCTGCCGCAGCCGGTGCACGTCCAGGTCCTCGGCCACCGATGTCAACTGTTTGCCGATCCGCTCGACGAAGGCGTCCGCCTGCTGGTCGCTTCCCAGCAGACCGCGCAGGATCACACGCAGCCGCTCCCCGCCGGCGGAGGCCAGTTCGCGTTCCGCATCGCGCAGCGCTGGCAGGTAGACGTGGCGGACGCCGGCGCGGCCGGCCGGCTCCCCGGCGGCGGGCTGCTCGCTGCCCTGGGTCCATGCCGTGGTTCCGCGCCGGCGTTTCTCCGGCGGAGGGGTGTAGGTGACCCCCCAGCGGGCGCGGCGCGGCGCGGTGTCGGAGGCGGGCGGCAGCAGCGCCTCCAGGTAGGCGCCGGTCTCCCTGGGACCGATGCCCTCGAGGACCAGGTGCAGCGACGGGCTGGCGGGCGCGGGGTGGTGCGGATCGAGATGGCCGCGGACGTCGGTCTCCTCGAACCAGCGCGAGCGGCGGCCGTCGACGGGGTCGGTGAGCAGCCGCAGCGCGTCGATCACGGTCGACTTGCCGGAGTTGTTCTCTCCGACGAGAACCGTCACCTTCTCCCGCAGAGGGATCGTGGCCTTCCGGCACGACCGGAACTCCTCGATGCCCACCTCGCCGATGTGCATACCCACCCCCCGGAAGACCCCCCCGGACGCCGACGCCGGGCATCCAGGCGGATCATGCTAGGGCTTGCGGCGGGGCCGCACCCAGGGTTTCGCTGGCTTCACCGGGCGCGGCCGCCCGCCGGGCGCGTCACAGGTGCACCTCGGCGATGGCGGCCGTGGAGCTTTCGCCGGACCGGTCCCGGCGCGCGCAGCGCCCACCGCAGGAGGGCGACGTGGTTGCGTTCCGGTCGGTCCGCCGGGCAGGACGCGGCATCCTCGAACACGTCGCGAAGGCCGAAGCCCCGGCGCCTCCGGAGGACAGGGGTCGGCGGCTCGCCGGTGTGGCCGCCTCCACCGCATACGGAGCATCCGGGGCGTTACAGGACCTCCACAGCAACCACATTGATCCCGCGCCCGGAGATCGTCGCCGGTAGGCTGAGGCCCTCCACGGCGAGGCAGACCGGGGCCGCGCCGGCACCACGACGAGGGGGTCGCTCCACCCAGGCGTCGCATAGCCGCAGCCACCGCAGCCGCTGGGCTGCTCACCGCCCTGGCCGTCGCCTCCCCGGACCAGGCCGCCGACTCCGTGCGCATCTCCAAGATCTGCTACAACTCGCCGGGTACCGACACCCGCTCCAATGCCAGCCTAAACACCGAGTGGATGCAGACCACCAACTCCGCCACCCAGGCCGTCAACCTCAAGGGCTGGGCCCTGTACACCCTCGGCGCCTACCCCCTGGACGCGGGCAGGACCGTGACCGTGCACACCGGTAAGGGCACCGACACCGCTTACCACCGCTACCAGGGCCGCTCCGCCTACGTGTGGAACAACGACAAGGACACTGCCGCCCTGCGCCGGGCTGGCGGAACCGTCCAGGACACCTGCCCCTACAAGTCCACCCGGTCAGCCTACAAAGTCTGCTGACCCCGACTCGGACGCATCAGGGGCGGGCCGGCCCGCGGTCCATGGACGACGACTGCAAGGAGATGGTGGGCGGTGCGCACGGGAAGGCCGCGCAAGGATCCGCGTGACCCGCTGGTTGTCATGCGGGAGGCAGGCCTGGAGCCGCTAGAGCCCTACCCGGGCACCGGCACCCCCTGGCGGTGCCGGCATATGGCGTGCGGCCGCGAGGTCGCGGTGCGCCACTCCTACGTCCGTCGCGGCGGTGGCCCGTGCCGGTACTGCGCCCCGAACGCACCGGTGGACCCCGAGGCCGCCGCCGACCTCATGCGGGAGGCCGGCCTGGAACCGCTGGGGCCCTACCCGGGCACGGACGCCCCATGGCGCTGCCGCTGCACGATGTGCGGCACCGAGGGCAGCCCCACCCACGGCTCGGTCAAGCGGGGACAGGGCGGCTGCCGGCCCTGCGGCCGCAAGAAGGCCGGCGCGGGCATCAGTCGGGCCTGGGAGCGTAGGAAGGCCGAGCCCCGGCGGGACCACGACGAGGCCGTCGCCTACCTCCGCACTGTCGACCTGGAACCGCTGGAACCCTACCCCGGGCCTGCGGCGCTGTGGCGGTGCCGGCACGGCGGGTGCGAGCGCGAGGTGACCATTCGCCTCGCGAACCTCAGGCGCGGGTTGCGGGCCTGTGGCTACTGCCGCCCCCACGGGGGCGCCAAGCGCCGGTATGCCCCCGAGGACGCGCTGGAGATCATGCGCACGGCCGGGTTGGAGCCCCTGGCGCCCTACTCGGGACGGATCAAGGATCCCTGGCCTAGCCGCTGCATCGCCCGCGGCCATCAGGTCGCCCCCGCCCTGGGCGGCATCCTGAACGGCCAGGGCGCCTGCCGCGCCTGCGCCAACGAGCGCGCCGGGGCGGCCCGCCGCGAAGACCCCCGGCGAGCCGCGGCCGACATGCGCGCGGCCGGCCTGGAGCCGCTGGAGCCCTACCCCGGTTCGGACATCCCCTGGCGGTGCCGGTGCGCGGCCTGCGGACGCGAGGTGCGCCCGCGCCTGGTGCGGGTGCGGCGCGGCGGCGGCTGCCGGTTCTGCGCCAGCCACGGCATCGACCTCACCGGCCCCACCGACCTCTACGTGATCACGCACGAGCGGTGGGGTGCGGTCAAGATCGGCATCGGCGCCTGTACCGGACCAAACAACCGCCTGGTCCAACACCGCCGCAACGGCTGGACACTCGTCCGCCGCCGCGCCTTCCCTATCGGCGCGGCCGCCCTGGACGTCGAGCAGGCCGTCCTGGACCGGCTGCGCGACGCCAAAGCGGCCCCCTTCCTCACCAGCGAGGTGATGCCGAACGGGTGGACGGAGACGGCGGACGCCTCCCGCGTCGGCGTGGAGGAACTGTGGCGGATGGTCGTGGAGGCGATCGTCGCCACGGGGGCGGACGGCGCCACGGTCGACGGCCCGCGACGCAGGCCATCCGCCCATGGCCTGATCGACCCGGACGCCGCCGCCGCGCAGATGCGCGCGGCCGGTCTGGAGCCGCTCGAGCCGTATCCGGGCAGAGCGAATCTGCCGTGGCGATGCCGCTGCCTGCGCTGCGGCGACGCGGGCACGCCGCGGCTGACGGGAATCCGCAGCGGGCGTGGCGGGTGTCGGCGCTGCGGGAACGCCGCGGTGGCAGCCGGGAAGATCGCCGCGAAGTCCCAGGAGGCGACCGAGGTCGTGCGGGCGGCCGGGTTCGAACCGCTGGAGCCCTACCCGGGCAGCGGCCGGCCGTGGCGGTGCCGCTGCCGGGCGTGCGGCAAGGAGTCGACACCCACCTACGGCAACGTGCGCGGTGGGACGGGGTGCCGGCACTGCCGCAACAAGGGCGGGCCGCGCGGCGGGTTCGATCCCGAGTCGGCCGCCGCCCAGATGCGCGCGGCTGGCCTGGAGCCCCTCGGGCCCTATCCGGGCAGCACCAATGCCCCATGGCCGTGCCGGTGCCTGGCCTGCGGCACGCCGAGCTCACCGCGCCTGTCGTCCGTCCGCACCGGATACGGCTGCCGGCACTGCGGCGTCCAACGCCGCGCCGCCGCCCGCCGCGGCAGGCTGCGGTCCGCGATTGCCGACGCGGACGAGGCGGCCCTGCCGCTGTTCTGACGCACGGGCGTTCCCGGGGCTCGCGGCAGGGTTTCCGCACGCCACGAGCCGGACCGGGAAAGGGGGGTATCGGGCGCCGGCCGGAGCGCTGATCAGCTGGCGGGCCGCGGCCCTCGTCCACCGCGTGACAGCGGCCGCGGCGGGCTCGCGCTTGAGAGACCGGCGCTGCCGCGTCGGCCGTCAGTCCACGTCGACACCGTGGGCGCGCGCCAGGCCGGCCAGTCCGTCGGCCCATCCCTGGCCGACGGCCCGCAGTTTCCAGGCGGGCCGACCGTCGACGGGCCGGCGGTAGAGCTCGGCGACGACCATGGCGCGGACGGCCGGGTCCGCGGGCGCCTCGAACCTCCAAGACGGGCCCTGCCCGGCCTGAACGGACAGGGTCGCGCGGGTGAGCGCGCCGCAGGTCAGGCCGGAGTCGACGTCCATGGTGACGCAGACGACGACGCGGTGGACGGCGTCGGGGAGTGCGGACAGGTGGATCAGGGCCTGCTCGGTGGTGTGCGGTCCGTCGGTGTGCTTGCCGAGCAGGCGGGCGGCGCCGTGGGCGGAGGTGGGCTGGTTGTAGAAGACGAAGTCCTCGTCGCGGGCCACCCGGCCGTCGCTGCCCGTCAGCAGGAGTGACAGGTCCGCGTCGGCGCCGGTGAAGCGGAAGGTGAGGTGCAGGCCTTGCCGGGCTTCGTCGGGCAGGTCGACACTCTGGCCGGGGGCGAGCCGCACCTGGCCGTCTGCCGCGGGGGCGGGCGCGCCGCAGCCGCTCGGGGCGCTGGGCGGGCTGCCCGCGGCGACGGCCTGCTTCCAGGCGGCGAAGGGCGCGAGCCGGTAGGGGTCATGGGGCGGGTGCGGCGTCGCGGTGGGGTCGGGGCCGGCGAGGGAGGTGTCGAGGCCGGCGAGCGGGACTTGCCCAGGTTCGGCGTCGTCCTGGGCGTGGTCGAGCAGGTCCTGCAGGCCCGGTGTGCGGGTGGTGTCCAGAGGCTTGATGGTGCTGGACAGGTTCCCGGACGCGGTGGTGGTGACGGAGCAGGCGACGTCCTGGCCGATGTCGAGGAACCGCAGGGCGTCCTCGGGGGTGCGCCAGGAGGTGGTCTCCACCGCGTGGCGGGTCCAGCGACCGTAGGCGACGAAGCCGAGGCGCTGGGTGTCGGGCAGGCGGGTCAGGACGGCCAGGTCGATCGCGGTGATGCCGGGCGCGGTGGCGAAGCCCTCCTTGAGGGTGGCGATGACGTGGGACCCCATGCAGGTCAGCCACCACAGCGTGCGGTCGCGTTTGGTCAGGGTCTTCAGCGTGGGGCGTCCGGCCGGGGTCAGGCCGGGGGCCTGGGTGGGCAGCGTGTCCAGGTCGGGCTGGCGCAGCACCACCGACAGCACGGTGCCGTCGACGCCGACGGCGCAGCCCGCGGCGGGGTTGTCGGCGAAGGCGGTGTTCACGGCCTCGCACACGGTGGCCTCGTCGTTGCCGGTCAGGGAGGTCCACCAGCGCGCGGCCTGGTCGGCCAGGTGGCCGTGAACCGCGCGCAGGCGCGCGGTCTCGGCGGCGAGGTAGCCGGGAGCGTCGCGTTCGGCCGCCTCCCGGGCCGCGGCGCGCTGGCCGCGGGCGAGGCGACCGATGCCCTGCAGGTGGAACGCCCGGGCCTCCGCGAGCGACCAGGGCAGGGTCAGTGGGGGCGGCGGCGGGACCTGCGGCGGACGGGCCGGGGGGAACACCTGCAGGTGGACGGTGGTGGTCTGCCGGCGCAGCTCGTGCAGGTCCCGGATCGCGGCCTGGCGCGCGGCCTCCTGCTGAACGCGTTCGGCCTGTCGGCGGGCCCGCTCCAACTGCGCCGCCGAGGGAGCCACCGCACGGGTGGTGCGGCGGCTGGTGGTGCGCCGGCGGCCGCCGCCCAGCGAGCTCGAGGCGAAGAACGGGCCCAGACCGCTGGAGACCCGCGCTCCCCCGCTGCCCACGCTCACCCGTGCGATCCGCGGCCCCACCGAGGTTCGCACTCCGCGCGTGGACACGCGCACGCTCATCCCCGGAATCCCCACCCGGAAACCGAAACCCATCACGCCCCACCTCCATTCGTGATTCTTTCACCGGCGACAGCGCCGCAAGAGCCGCTTCGCAGCACAAGCCCAGGGGAGGATGCGAACTCCGACGCGGAGCGCGGAGCCACACGACTGACCGAGCACGTCATTGTCATCAGACCTCGCTGCCAGGCAGCGCTGTCGTCCGGGGTCGCCGCAGTGAACTCCATCGGCTCCGGCAGCGGCCTGTCGAGGTGGTCGCCATCGAACGCCTCCTTCACGGTGACCTGGCGGGGCGCCACCTGCCCGGGTGAAAGAGCCGGGCGGCTTCGGGGCGTCCCAGCGTGTCGTCAACCCCGGTCGCTCTGGCCGAGCACGCCCGGCCGCGGCAGGTGCCTGACCAGCCGGCTGGCGCTGGTGCCGCCCAGGGACCGGCACCAGCCGTGTCAATGCCGGTGTAGATCCGCGCACCAATGGCCACGGACAGCACCAGGCCGGCACGGCAGTCGGCCGGACCCGTGCCGATGCCGTTGTCACGCCCACCGCGGGCGTGGTCGACCACGCGCACCCGCGGATTTGTCATCGGTGCCGCTCCCCCGGTCGCCGTTGTGCTGCGGGCCGAGGATGCGAAGGGCCGAGCAGTGTCGTGCCGACGACGGGCGGTGCGCGCATCCGGGGTCTCAGCGACCCAGTACGGCACCGCCGTTGAGGCCGATGATCTGGCCGGTGAGGTAGCCGGCGGCGGGTGAGGCGAGGTAGCCGACGGCGGCGGCGACGTCGGTGGGGGTGCCGGCCCGGCCGACCAGGGTGTCGGCCACCTTGACCGCGTGGAACTCGGGTGTCCACTGCTCGCCGAAGATCTCGGTGTCGGCGATGTAGCCGGGGGCCAGCACGTTGACCGTGATGCCCTCGGTCCCCCACTGGCGGGCCAGGCCCAGGGCCCAGCCGTGCATGGCGGCCTTGGCGGCGGCGTAGGAGCCGGCCGAGTACGGGCCACTGCCGCCGCGTTGGGCGGCCGACGAGCTGATCATGATCAGGCGCCCGCCGGGGCGGCGCAGCTGCTCCCCCAGGGCGGTGGTGAGCAGGACCGCGGTCAGCAGGTTGGTCTCCAGGTCGCGGCGCCAGCCGGCCGCCAGCGCCTCCAGGGAGTCGTCGGCCGGCGCGGTGGTCACGGCGCCGGCATTGTTGACCAGCACGTCCACCGGGCCATGCTCGGCGATCCGGGCGGCGGCCGCGGTCACCTGGGCGGGGTCAGTCAGGTCGGCCGCCACCGGCAGTATGCGGACCGGGTCGATCTCCCGGGCCGCGGCGGCAAGGACTTCGGCGCGGCGTCCGATGATGGCCACCCGGTGCCCGCAGCCGGCGAGTTCCCGGGCGATCGCTTTGCCGATGCCCGTGCCGCCGCCCGACACCACCGCAAGCCGCTCCGGCACGCCGCCCCCTTGGTCAACCGTCGGTCGTGGCCAGCCTAGTGCGGCGGCCGGGCGGCTTCACCCGGTTGCACCCTCGCTCCCGCTCCGCCGGGTACCCGGGCCTACGGCCCGGCGCCAGCGGGGTCTGTACAGCCAGCGGCTCTGTCCCGTAATCGGCTCTGGCTCACTTTCGGTGGTAACGCATAGTGATGGCCGCTACCCCACTGGTCGGCGCCCTTCCATCGCCGGTGACGGCGACGAAAGGAAACGCCTCACGCCGTGCCACCCGTCAAGCGAGCCGCACCCTGCACGCCCTTCACCTGCTGCGATCACGTATCGCAAGAAAAGTTGCTATGCGTTACCACCGAAAGTGAGCCAGAGCCTGTTCAGGCGGTTCCGGACGTGACAGGGCCGAGGCCGGGAGGCAGGTGGTGCAGAGCCGCCGCCACGGCCTCCTCCGCCGTCGTCGTCTCGGCGAGGGTTCTGCCTGCGATGCGGGCGCTGACGGTGTACCGGCCCTCCCGGCGGGCGGCGTCCAGGCAGATCGGAACGACGGTCAGGCGGGGGCGGGTGGTCGTGGAGAACCGCAGCGTCCAGTGGCTGGTGAAGGGGTAGAGCATCCGCAGCGCCGGTTCGGCGTACGCAGCTTCGACGAGCGCGCGGTGTTCGGGCCACTCCGTCTCGGTGGCCTCGGTGCGCAGGTGCTGCCACTCTGAGTCGGTCAGTCGCACCGGGTCGTGGTCGGGCACCTTGTAGCGGCCGGCCAGGTGCACGAACGGCGCGGCTCGGCGGATACCGGCCAGTCCCGTCCCGTCGTGCCAGGCCTGCGCGGTCTGGATGATCTGGGCGAGGTCCTGTGTGTCGCCTTCGACGAGGGCCAGGTCTTGGAGGGACTCGCACCCGCGGATCGACCAGCGTCGCTCGACCGCCCAGGCGGTGATCGCCAGGGGCTTCCGGTGCCGAACCGTGCTGGTGACGACGGCGTAGCGCAGCGGGTCGGACTCCGAGACCGTGAACGGAACAAAAAAGCCGCCCTGGGCCGCGATGGTTTGGAATGCCGCGCCGAGGCTGCCTTGAGCTGCGATGTCGGGGTACAGAGCGGCGGGGTCAGGGGAGGTGGCCATGGACCGCGATTATGCTGTAGCCGCCGTGCCGGGGCATCGCTTCGGATCAGTCCGCCGCGGGGCTTCGCCGGCTGCGGAGGTCCGGCGAGGTGAGCTCCAGCGCCGGTAGCCGTACGGCTCGAAGGGCGGGTTGACCTGGCAGTTCCGGGCACGGAGCTCTCCGCGGTGCGGACCGACGACGATGAGTCAGCCGGTCATCCCGCACCCGTGGTCGCTGATGTGGACCGCGCCCCGCCCGCGTTCCAGGTCTCAGACCTCGTCCCCGGCCGCACCGAAGGCCTGGCGGTAGTCGTCCAGGTAGTCCTCGTGCTCGTCGCGGGCATCGGGCCCGTATCCGGCGGCGCGGGGGGTCGCCCTCTACCCAGGCCCGGCCGCTTGGGGATCCGGCCGGGGTGGCGCCGCCGCTCCGTGCGGCCGCGAGAGGCCCGCGCGGTGGGGCACGGCAGTCGGCGTGGAGAACATCGCCGCTGCCCTTCGTCGGGATGCCTGCGGTCTCCGCCGTTCCCTTGAACTGCTCTGCCTCGCTCAGTCGCAGATCGGGTGCCAGGCGGCTGTGCCGAAGCCCGATAGGGGCAATGGGTGATGTGTGCGGGTGCTGCCGGAAGCGGGCGTTGTTCAGCGCCCGGGGCCGCGGTCGTCCGGAGGACGCGGCCGGTCGTCACGGCGTCGCTCCTCCTGTCGCTGTCGGCGTTGCGTTCCGCGCTGTGCGGCGGCTTCCTGCGGCGCGGGGCGGCCGGACCGCCAGGTGGACGCCGAGGCCTGCGGCTTGCTGCCGGCGACGGCCCGCCAGCCGTCCGCGGGCGGCGAAGCGGGCGGCTCCGAGCCTGCGGTGCGTGCCGCCGTGGTGGAGGGCGGAGCGGGCTCGTGCGCGGTGGAAGGCGGCATGCCGTCGGAGGTGGGGCTGACTGGCGCCAGGTCCTTCGCCAAGGCCTGCACCCCATGCAGCCGGATGCCGCCGGAGTCTCGCGCCGACACGGCGAGGGCCCCTTCCGTGCAGGCGCGTGCCGCGGCGAGGCGCAAGGCCGCTTCGAGGGAGTCTGAGGTCCTGGGGAGGCGGTCGGCGGTGCAGGCGTGGCCGAGGGCGGCGTGCCGGCACAGGTAGTCGGCGGGCAGCCGGACGCGGCCGCCGTGGCGGGTGTGCCGGGCGGTGGCCGATCCGTCGGCGTGCACCTTCTGCACCGTCCACAGGTCGCCGTCCTGGACGAAGTCCCTGCCGCCGAGCAGCACGGCGGTGCGGACGGTGCGGCGGGTGACGAGCAGGTCTCCGCCGTAGGCCTGCTGCCCGGCGGGCAGGGCGGCGGCGCGAGAGGTGTCCAGTCGTCCGCGGTCCAGGAACCAGGTCTGCGCGCGGCGGTTGAGGTCGACGGCGGCGGGTTCGTCGGCGGCGATGAGCAGCACGGTGTGCCCGGCAGCGGCGTGATGCTGCCAGAGAGCGAGTGCAGCAGCGGAGGACTGCGGGTGGAGACCGGCGGCACCGTGAGACGGGTACGGAGGCGTACAGGTGCCGCCCTCGGCCGACGAGTGGGCGGTCGTCCTGGCGGGGGTGGGCGGCATGTGTCGGCCGGTGTCCTCCGGGCCGGCCGCGGCGTCCGGCTCGAGGGGTTCCCGTCCGAGGAGCAGGCGCAGCGCGCTCCCGGCGGCCGGGGCGGCGAGCTGGGCGGGGGTTGCGAGCAGCCGTACGTGGGCGCCGGCCCGCCGGGCCTCCTCGACCAGTGCGGCCAGGCGGCGGCAGCCCGCCTCGCCGGGCCGGTCCACGACCACGACGTCGCCGGAGGCCGGGCGGTAGCGCACGCTGCGGGGTGCCCTGGCGGCGGTACCGGCCGGGCTCTGGTCGGCCGGATCCGGCCTGCGTGGTGGGTCTGCTCGGTCAGGTGTGGTCGCCTGCTTCAGGTTGTCCAGGGCGAACGGCTCGGCGCCGGTCCCGGCCGCGAGGATGCGTGCCGCGGCGACGGTGGGGCCCAGCACCACCGTGCGGCCGCCGGCGGTGCGGACGGCCTCGGCGAGCAGGCGCAGCGCGCCCTGCCGGGCCGGTCCGGACGGTTCGAGGGCGACCGCGAGGAGCCGCCCGCCGGTGGCGAGGGCCCGTGCCAGGCGCGCCGCCTCGGGGTCGGGCGGGCCGGTACGGGCGGTCAGCACCGCGTCGAGGGCTGCGGCGGCGACCGGCGGGCGTGCCGGGGTCCGGGCCGCGGCGATCAGGCGCTCCTCGGCGGCGAGTACGGCCGCCGAGGTGTACAGCTCACTGCCGCGCCGCCGGGCCGCGCGCCGGTCGGCAGCACCGGCCCGCGGCCCGGGAAGCGGTGCGGGGAGGGGCGGGGTGATGTCGGTGCAGAGCCGGACCAGGACGTGGTCGGTGAGCCGTTCGGCCAGTCCCGGGAACGCGCCGCGGCCGCCAGTGGCGGCGACGACCCGGCGGCGCGCCTCGGCCAGGACGTGGCCGCGCCGCCACACGGCGCGGTGGGCGCTGACGGTCTCCAGCACAGCCTCCGCCAACCGCCGCACGTCCGGCTCCGCCCACGGTGCGGGGGCGGCGGCGGCCCGGGCGCGCTCCAGCAAGGTGTCGATGCGGTCCGCGCCGAACGTCGCGACCCCCTCGCGGCGCCAGTCGGCGCGCAGCCCGGCGAGCGGGCGGGCGTGCTCCTTCGGCGGCCGGGTGTCCAGCGTGGCCTGCTGGAGCAGGACCAGGCGGGCCGTGCCGGAGGGCTCGCAGCCGTGCGCGGCGGCGTAGCGGTCGGCCAGCTCGCCGGCGCGGGCGCGGATGTCGGCCGAGCGCCGGGAGTGGGCGCGGATCAGGTCGGCGCCGATGCCGGCGACCTCCATCACCGGCCGCCTTCCTGCGGTGGCCTGGCGGGGTTCGGCCGCCACTCCCAGGCGCCGGGAGAGCTCCTCGAGGACGCGCTGGTTGTAGTGCTCGGAGGCCGGGACGTTCATCTGGAACAGCAGCGTGCCGTCGATGCTGCGCCAGACGCCGTCGCGTCCCTTGACCTTGTTGGCGACCACCACGTGGTCGTGCAGCATCGGGTCGCCGACGCGCGAGTCGTAGTGCCGGTAGCGGGCGGCGACCAGGCCGCCGACGACCTCCTCCTGGAGGGCCCCGCCCGCGCCGGTCCGGGTCATCAGGGCGTGCCGCTCGATCCATGCGAGGGTGTCGGCGACGGCGCGGTCGTGGGCCTGCTCCACCGTCCGGCAGGTGTCCTCGTCGCCGAGGGCCCACAGCACGCTGACGCTCTTCGGCGCGGCGAAGACGAGGTCGTACCCGGCGACCGCGAGCGGTCCGCGCACACCGCGGGCGGGGTCGGGTCGGTAGGCGGGGCCGTCGTCGTGCGGCCCGTCCGAGGAAGGAATGCCCGCCCGGTCGGGTGCAGTCGGGCGCTCCGCGGGCGGCGCGGAGGGCCGGTCGTCCGGCCGCGGCCCGGGTCCGCCGGCGGCAGCAGCGCTCCGGTGCGGGACGGCGCGGATGCGGTAGCGGTAGTAGCGGCGGCCCAGCCGGGCGGCGCGCACGGCCTGCTCCGGGCGGTCGCCGGCGGCGAGGCGCTCGGCGACGATCCGGTCGGCGTCCGGGTGCAGCCCCTCGCCGTACAGGGCGCGCATCTGGGCCTCGGTGACGGTGCCGGACACCCCCAGCTCGGCGGTCCCGGAGCCGGTCCACACCCCCGGCGGACCGCCGCCCGGGGTGCAGTGCTCCTCGAGGGTGCGCGCGGCCGCGCGGCGCACGTCGGCGGTCGCGGTCTCCCGCAGGTAGTACAGGTAGCCGTCCCCCGCGCTGAGCTTGTGGACGGTCATCACACCGCGACGCTAACCCGCCGACCGGACGGAATGCATGAGGTGTGGTCGTATCGGGACCGAAGGGGTGATACGACCACACCTCACCTTCCTGCGGCCGTCCGGCGGCGGGAGCGCCTCGGCGCGGGACGGCCGGTGTCGGCGGTGCCTGCAACGATGCCCGGGTTCCACCACGACCGGGAGACGGACATGGGCACCTGGGACACCGGTCCCTTCGACAACGACACCGCGGCGGACGTCTGCGACGCGCTCGACAGGGCGGCCCCCGACGCGCGCGAGGACCTCCTGCGCGGCGCGCTGCTCCGCGCGGCCGGCACCGTCGGATGCCTCGACGCCGACACCCCCCAGGAGGCCGTGGCCGCGGCCGCACTGGTCGCCGCCCAGTGTCCCGGAGGCGAACCCGCCGGTCCCGGCTGCGGTCTCGAGGAGTCCCTGTCCGGCCTCACCGGCCTGCGCGGCCTCGCCGTCCGGGCCCTCGACCGCGTCATGACCGAGCCGTCCGAACTGCCGGAGCTCTGGGCACTGTCGGACGGCGCCCCCTGGCAGGTGGGCGTCCACCGGATCCGCCGCACCCTCGCCCACCGACTGCCGGCGGACCCGTCCCGCAGCCATGCGGTGCCGCCCGTTCTCCGTCTGGAAGGTCGACCATGATCTGGGACGTCCTTCTCCTCCGTCTGCCCGACGATGCCGCCTCGGTCCAGGACGTGCCGAAGGGATACGCCTCGCCGCCGCTGGGCCGGCTGCAGGACGTCCTGGCCATCGTGCGCCAGGTCCTCCCCGAGGCCGACCTGTCGGACCCCGCCTGGGGCGAACTCGTCGGGCCCACCTGGTCCCTGGGGCTCAATATCGGCTGGAGGGATCCCGTGGACTCGGTCATGCTCCACATCCGGGGCTCCGGCGATGACGTGCTCGTCCCCGTCTTCCGCCTGGCGGACGCCCTGGGCTGCCGGGTGCTGGACTTCGCCGAGGGAGACCTGATCACGCCGCGGCAGTCCTCGGGATGGCACGCGTTCCAGGAGTTCCGGGACCGCGTGACCGGCCCGGCCGACTGACTCCCGGCGAGGGAGAAGGAGAGGGAGCATGGCGCTCAACCGCAAGGGTGCGCGGCGCATCGTGGTGGACGGCACCGCCTACCTGTGGCGGGTGCGGCGGAGGCCGACCTACTCCCAGGCCATGTGCTGGTGGCCCTGCACGTACGCGGTCCAGCATGCCGCGCGCCCCGGCGCCGTGCTCGTGGTCACGACGGACCGGGTCCGTACCGACAACTGGTTCGGCCGGCAGAGCACACCCGTCCTGCCGGGCGAGGTCGCCGACACCGTCAGGACCGCACTCGGGCGAGGATGGACACCGGCGCTGCCGGGGCCCCAGTTCCTGCTCGACCTGACCACCGGTTCGGCGGCAGCGGACGGCGGCGCACCCCGGTCCTGACGGCACACGCACTCCCCTGCCTCGAGCCGCGCCCGCCGGGCGGGTGACCGCGCCGCGCGGCGGCCCGCCCGGCGCCGCAGCCCGCGGCGACCATGGGTGGCTGAACAGCGACGGGAGGAGTGCGCATGACCGAGGAGCACGGCACCGACCGGGAGGCCGGAGGCCGGCGGCGGTCCTCACGCCGGGTAGAGGCGCGGGAGCGGGCGCGGCTGCAGGCGGCGCAGTACGTCGTGCGGGAGGAGGCGCGGCAGCGGATCGCGGCGGAGTACCTCCTGCTGCAGGAGGACCTGGTGCGGGGCCGGCGTGCGGCGGACGAGCGCCTGGCCCGGCTGCGCGAGGAGCTGGAGGCGCCGCTGACGGCACTGCGCGAGCAGGCGGACTCCCTGGTGCTCGACATGCTGGAGACCGGCGTGGGTCAGGTCGAGGCCGCCGGACGACTGGGCATGCCGCTGCCGGAGGTGCGGCGGATCAGACGGGAGCACGAGCAGCGGGCCCAGCAGCGGCGCGCGGCACCGACGGGGGCCGAACCCAGCGGAACGGCGCCGGCCGCTCTGCCCGGGCAGAGCGGACCGGGGCACAGCGCTGCGGCGGAGGACCGGTTGCAGGAGGAGCCGGCGCACTGAGCGCCCCACCTACCTGGTGCGACCGTGTCGCCGGTGACGGCTGAGGTAGCCCAGGGGGGCAACAGGGGCGCCGGCCCGTATCGGGCCGGCCAGGGCCGATTCCCGGTAAGCGGTGCCGTCGTGGCAGGCTTCGGGCAGAGGCCCCAGGCCCCGCCGGCCTCTCCGACTGTCATCGGTCCGGTCCGACAGTGCGGTGACACGGCAACAGTTCCCAACTCGCGGCATCGGTTGGCGGAGGAGCCCCGAGCGCTACCGGCAGAAGTCGTGGCCACATCCCCCGCGGACCCCTGCGCAACCGTCAGGAACCACGCTCATGGGGTCGGCTTCGCAGGGTGTGCGTGAACCCGGGAGTGGCCTCCGGGAAAGAAGGAGCGAGTGCCGAGGAGCGCTCACCGTCTCTCCTGGAGAACAGAGTCCTGTGATCGCCTCTACTGCTCACCCTCCGCCTGCGGTGGCCGACTGCGACGATGCGGCGCTGATCGCGATGTCGTTGTCGGAGCCCGAGTGGTTCGCCCGGCTCTATGACCGGCATGCCGCAGACCTGCATCACTACGTGCTGCGCCGGCTCGGCCCGAGTCTGGCCGACGACGTGGTCAGCGAGACATTCTTGATCGCTTTCCGCCTCCGGGCCAGGTACGACACTGCACGGCCGCAGGCCCGTCCGTGGCTGTACGGCATCGCTGTGAATGTCATGGCGAAGCACCGCAGGTCCGAGCTGCGCGCCTACCGGGCGCTGGCCAGGACCGGTGTGGACCCGGTGGCGCAGTCCTGGTCGGATGCCGCCGACACCCGGGTCGTCGCGGCGGCTGCGCGTTCCCGGCTGGCTGCCGCGCTGCGGGCGCTGAGCGACCGCGACCGGCACGTGCTTCTGCTGATCGCCTGGGCCGACTTCTCGTACGAGGAAGTGGCGACCGCCCTCGATGTTCCGCTGGGCACCGTCCGTTCCCGCCTGCACCGGGCCCGCAGGAGGATGCGCGCGGCTCTCGGCGGTGTCGACCCCACGTTCATGACAGAGGATCCCGAGGAGACCAGCCGTGGCTGAGCCGACCGATGTGGCCACTGACCTGTCCGTCGTACGGATGCTGCGGGCCGATGCCCCGTCCGCGGACCCGGCGCGTCTCGTCGCCGGCCGTCGGGCGCTGATGGACGCGATGGCAGCCGAGACCGCGACCGGGAAGGTTTCGGCCGCCGATACCACCGCCCGCCCACCGTTCCGGCACCGTCGATGTTCGCAAGGGTCTCCTGCCACGCCTCGGCTGGTCCGTCGCACGCTCCTCGCTGCGGTGACCGCCGCGGCCGTGACGGCCGGAGTCTTCGCCCTGCGACCCGGCCTCCCGGCCGTCACCCGTCCCGGCAGCACGGCACGGCCGCAGACCGTGGCCACGGTGCTGGCGGCGGCGGCACTCACCGCCGAGCAGCACGCTGCGCAGGTACCGGGCCCGGACCAGTGGGTCTATGTGGCCGGCGTCGCCTGCGAGGCGACCTGCAGCGACCGGGTCACGTGGTATCGCGGCGACGGACGCCAGTGGGCGTTCTCCGGACCGGACCACCGGGTCGTCGTGCGCGACGAGGACGGGCCCAAGAAGACACCCAGCCGGTACACCGACGATCTGCCACGAACCTACCGTGAGCTGTCCCGGTTGCCCTCGGAGCCGCATGCCCTGCTGGAGGCGCTGGCTCGCGACCCCTTCTTCCAGGACACGTCGGCGTCCATGGTCAGGATCGGCAAGAACGGCCTCATCCTCGGCCGCGGGCCGGTCCCGCCGCCCGCCCTCCAGGTCGCCGCCATCCTGGGCATTCTCGAACACGTGCCCGCTGTTCCGCCCCGCGTCGGCGCGGCCCTCTTCCGGGCGCTGGCGCAGACCCCCAACGCCCGCCTGCTCGGCCGCCCGATAAAGGACGCGATGGGCCGCCCAGGAGTAGCCGTCGAGTTCACCACACCAGGTGAACCCGCAGCCCGGCAATACTTGATCATGGACCCGCGGACACATGCATACCTGGGCAGCCGTCAGGACTGGCCAGGATCCCCCGCCTCGTCAGCGTACGCACGCACCGCGACCGGCATCGTCTCCCACCCCGGCCGGCAAGCCACGCCGACGGCGCATCCCCACTGAAGTATCGGGGATATCGGCGGGCACCCCGCATGCTGCTCGCCGCAGTACGAGCAGGTGAATCCGAAGTCACTGATCATCTGCCCAGTCCTCCACTTCCAGCACCCTCCAAGAGTGATCAAGGGGGTCAATAGTGCGGGACCGCTACGGGGTTAGTTTTGCGGGAGCGTCGACAGCCTCTTGGCTCGACCCGCGGCACAGGCCGGGCGGCCGCTGGGACAGCGGGGGCGGTGGAATCGGGCGTGGATCCGAACTGGACAGAGCTCTCCGAAGCGAAGCGGGACGGGGCGCTCTACAGGGCGGAAGCCGAGGGGCGGGAGAGTTCGGGCGCGCCCCGCTCCAACCCGGAGAACAGCTGCGGGTGGGTGACGGCGATCTGCGCCATGCGGGCGAAGTGCCAAGGCTGGAGCTGTCCGGCGTGCGCCATCCGGATCAGCTCTGCGTGCTCGGCAGGTACGGGGTGCGCGGCCGCGTGCGGCTCTGAAACGTGCAGCATCGGGATTTCTTCCGGTGTCGATGGTCGGCGGCGGTAAGCCGACCGGGGTGTACGGGCGGACACAGCGCTCCGGGCCAGAGCTTGGGACTCTTCGGGTCAGTGCGGGGCTGCTGCGTCAGCAGCCCCGCAGCCACGCCCAACCGGGGCGGGAGGAACGGGCAGTCGTCAAGGCGCTGCCCGGCCGGCTCCCGGTAGGCCCTGGGCCATGGCGCTCAGCACACCGCCTCGCCCCCGCCCGAGCCGGCCAGGATCGCCCACACCGTCTTGCCCGGCCCCTGGCCGCGCACCCCGCACGCCTCGGCCAAGGCGTGGACGAGGGGCAGGCCGCGCCCGCCCTCCTGCTGCGGACCGGCGGCAGGTGCCGGTCCGGCGGGCAGCACCGGCCGGCGCGGGCACGGGTCGGTGACCTCCACCAGGACGTCGCCGCCGCAGGCCGTGACCGCCAGCTCCACCGCGCCCTGCCGGTGGTCTGCGTGCCGGACCGCGTTGGTCAGCAGCTCGGAGACGACCAGGACGGCGTCCTCCGCGGTGTCCCCGGTGACCCCCCGCGCCGCCAGCTCCCGGCGGACCAGGGCGCGGGCCTGCCCGACGGCCCCGGGGGACGGACTGAAGGCCGTCTGCCAAGTAGCGCCGGACCGCTGCGGACCGCCTGTACGCGACGCGTTCTCCCCGGTCTGGACGTGCTCTGTCGTCGTGCGCACTGCTCCCCCTGCGTAGGGCTCCGGGCACCGTCGAGGCGTGCGAGGCCGGACGAACACGGGCATATGCCCGGATCGTCGGCAGCGGCCCTGCGCACCAGGACAGGGACTACTCTCAGCCACATACCGTGTGCTCATCGTGGAACAACGGTAGGAGCGACGGCGCACCGCCTGGACTGACCGGGGGTACGGATCCGTCGACGGGGAACTCCTGCAGAGGAGACGGACATGCCTGCTCAGCGGCCGGGCGGTGGACCAAGGGCACGGACCGCCGGTCAGGCCGCCCCGAGAGAGGGCGTCGTCGCAGGCCGGCTGCTCAAGATCACGCGCGAACGGACCGGCCGCACCCAGCAGCAGCTCGCCGAGGACCTGCGCATGGACACCACCAGCATCCAGGGCTGGGAGTCGGGCCGCCGTCCGCTGACCGCCACGCAGACCGGCCGCCTGCGCGACGTGCGCCGCACCCTGCTGCGCCTGGGTGCCGACCCCGCCCTGCTCGTCCTCCTCGAGGAGGCGCTGGACGCCGACGCCGTCCTCGCCCACGCCCTGGCCGGACCGCCCCCGGCGGACCCGCGCGACCACCCCCTGTCGGGCTGGGTCGTCACCCGCGACACCACCCACATGCTGGCCTGGGCCCTCACCGGCGTCCTCCCCACGTCCGTACCCGCGCCGCCGCCGGGCCGGCACGGCCGGACCGCGGCCGCGCCCCTCCTCGGCGCCGGGGAGCGCCGCGCCGTCTTCGACCACATGCGGGCCGCCGCCGTGCTCGGCCACCGCGCGGGTGAGGACGGGGCACTGCTGCGCCGTCAGGCCCTGTACCTGTGCTCCTACGACGACGCCCCCGACACCGCCGCATGGCTGGCCGGGATGCGCCGCCGCCTGCCCTCGCCGCGCCGCGACCGCTGGACCCCGTACTGGGCCGACCAGCGGTCCGTGGCGGCCTCCCTCACCCGGCACGGCGACACCGACGCCATCCACGCCTTCATCGCCGACGGCCTGGGCGGCCTCGGTGAGACCGCGAACCTGAACTACTGGGCGTACTGGCTGGGCGTGGACACCCTGCCCCAGGCCGACGACTCCTTCATGGCCACCCGTCCGACCGGTTCCTGGGACGGACTGGCACTGCTGCGGCGCCTGACCGGCCGCCTCGCCCCGCACCTGGGCTGCATCGACCTCAACGTGCACTCCGTGTGGGCCCTGGTCGGCTCCCGCCGCGGCCTGCTGTCGGCGGCCGACCCCGAGCTGACCGGCGACCTGGGGCGCCGCGTCACGAGGCTGCTGGACAGCGGTGCGGTGTCCCGGCAATCCCGTGCCGAGCTGGAGTCCCTCCACTACGGTCTGAGGCTGCACCGCATGTGATCTCCGGAGAGGACGCCGCCATGGACGAGCAGCAGCACACCCCCGAGGACACCGGCACCGTCGGCTACCTCCTGGAGATGGGCATGCTCAAGCGGGCCAAGCGGTCCGGCTGGTGGATCGCCGGCGTCAAGGACCCCGAGACCATCGCCGAGCACTCCTGGCGCACCGCCGTCATCGGCGCCGTCCTCGCCCTGATGGAGGGCGCCGACCCGGCCAGGGTCGCGCTGCTGTGCACCTTCCACGACACGCAGGAGACCCGCGTCGGCGACATCCCCTGGATCGGACGCCGCTACCTCACCGCCGCCTCCAACGAGGCCGTCACCGCCGACCAGGTCGCCGACGCGCATCCGGCGGTCGCCGACGGCATCAAGGCCGTCGTCGCCGAGTACGAGACCGGCAGCTCCCCCGAGGTGGTCGTCGCGCACGACGCCGACAAGCTCGACTGCATGCTCCAGGGCCTGGAGTACCTGCAGCAGGGCTACAGCGCCGCCCAGGAGTGGGTGGACTCCACCCGGGCCAAGCTCAAGACCCCCTCCGCGCAGCGGCTCGCCGCGGCCGCGCAGACCATGTCCGTCACCGAGTGGCAGCGCACCTACCTGCGCTGACGGCTCCCTCCGGGCCCGGGCCCGCACGCGCGCGGGCCCCGGCGCGGAGCCGTGCCGTCAGGGCGCCGGCTCCTCCTGGACGGGATGGCCCAGGGCCCGGGCCCGGGCGGCGACGGCGGCGAAGTCCGCCGTCGCGGAGAGCGCCGCCACCGTCCGGCGGTCAAGCGGGGCCCCCGCCAGGAGAGCCGCGACGGCGTCCCGATCGCAGCGCCTCCCGTAGTAGTCCTCGGCGAAGGCCACGTAGGCCTCCGGGCTGCCGTCGGCGAGGAGGTCGAAGAGCCGGTCGGCGCCGTCCGTCTCGCCGGGCGCGAACGCCACCGGCCCGCACTGCCACCGGGTGGCGCCCGCCTCGCGCCACGCGCATACCGTCGCGTCGAAGAAGCCGTCGAACTGGAACTCCGGCGCCTGCGGGTACGGCGCGAGCGCGGCGGGCAGGCCGTCGAGCAGCCCGGGCCAGTGGGCCCGGGGCTCCTCGCGCCACGGGGTGGCGTCGCTCTCATGGTCGAACCCGTAGAGGAACACCCCGGCCGGGTCGAAGACGACCGCGTACTGGTCGCCCGAGCCGTTGTCCATCGACGCCAGATCGACCCCCGGGCGCCAGTCGACGGCGAACCCGTGCATGGGCTCGTAGACGCTGAGGATCGTGTCGAGCAGCGCGACCGCCCGACAGCGGGCCCGCAGGACGGCGGGGTCGGGCAGCAGGCGGACCAGATCGTGAACGGACATGACGCCCATCGAACACCACCCCACCGACAACCCGCCGCGCTCCCGGCGGGGCCCACTGGGGACGGCGGCCACTGCGGTCTCGACTCGCTCCGGTCGGCGCTCCTCGAGATCTTCACTCATGCCCGTCGTTCCTCAGGGAAGGGTGTCGCGAGAGCATGCCCCTGCAGCGGGAGTGCAGTTCAGGACCTGAGGTGTTCGAGGGTGAACTCGGGCAGCGCGTAGGGGCCGGCCTGGGGCGCGGTGGGGTCGATCGGGAAGTCTGCTCCGGGGATGTTCCCGGCATGGAGTTCGGCGTCGTCAACGGGGGCGTAGGCCAGCACCGACGGATCGGGGAGTTCCCAGAAGCGGCGGGTGTTGGCGGAGACGGCGTACACGGCGGCAAAGCGGGTGGACGGCGGAGCGGTCAGTGCGGCCCGGACGTAGCCGACGGCATCGCGCGGGCTCAGCCATGTCGCCAGATGCCGGGCCTCGGTGGGCATGTGCTCGAAGCTGCCGATGCGCAGGCAGATCACGGACAGGCCGAACTTGTCGGCGTAAAGCTGCCCGAGGGCCTCGACGGCCACCTTGCTCACCCCGTACAGGCCGTCAGGCCGTACCGGATCCTGCGGACCGGTGAGCTCTCCCACGGGGTAGAAGCCGGTCACACGGTTGCTGCTGGCCAGCACCACCCGCTCGATTCCCGTCCGCCGCGCCGCCTCCAGGACGTGGTGAGTGCCGAGCACATTGGCTTCGAGCAGGTCCGGGAGACGGGCCTCGTCCGGAATCCCGCCCAGGTGGAGCACGCGGTCGGCCCCCGTGAGCGCCGCCTCCAGGGCGGCTGCATCCCGCAGGTCGACCGTGCGGACGTCCTCATTCTCGGCCTCCGGACGAAGTGGCACCCGGTCCAGCAGGATCAGGCGGCCGACATCCCTCCGCAGCGCCTTGCGCACCACGGAACCGATGGTCCCCGCCGCGCCGGTCATCGCCACTGTTCCCAGATCCACTGCGTCCCCTTCGGGTTTCGGCGACTCCGCGCATCATCGCGGCCTGTGCTCCACCCATCAAGACGGTGGGGAGATGACGTGAGCGGGTCTGGGTACCTCCTGAGCAGCAGGCGAGGACTCCTGACGAGCGCCGGCACCCCGGACCCGCCGCGTATCAGGGGTGCTGCGGGCCGACGCGCACCGTGACGGCAGGACCGGGCACGGGCAGGTGCCCGGGCCGGAAGACGACCCCCTGATGGACGGCGGGGACCTCACGGGGCGTACCGCCCGGTCCGTCCGGACCGGTCCGGCTCATGGTGCCGCTGACGTTGAACGCCATGACGGCGCCCACGACGGCGAGCAGGGTGCCGTCGCTGAACCCCTTGATCAGCCGGGTGTGGGCCCGGACACGGGTGCCGTCGGATCTGGTGTACCCGGAGACGTCGATGCGCCGCATGCTTCCCCCCTGGGACGTCACGTCACTGTGCCTGTCCGCGAGCGCCCATCAGACCACAGGCCACTGACACACCGCCCCGCCCACCGTCCAGGCAGCCGGCTCCGCCCTGAGGCGCGGATGTCCGAGGGTGCGGGGACGGGCATGGCGGCGGTGGACGAGGGGCCCTCCGGTCGCGCGGACACCCCGCCGGGCCGGGCCCCGGACCGCTCCACCCGGCGGCCGAGGCCCTCGGCAGCCACCCCTGCCCCCGGCCGCACCCGGCCGCGGCACCGCGCCGCAGTAGACGTCCTCAACCCTGAACCGCGGGGCCCTGGAGTGCCCCGTCGTGTCCGAATGCGCCCTGACGGACTGTCGGACCCCTCCTCCACACTGGACGGGCCGACGACTCCGGGGGGACACCTTGGCCACTGCCGCACGCCGACCTTCCACCCGCCGACGCCGACCCGCCGCACGGCGCACCGCCGTCCGCAGGCCTGTCCGCAGGCGTTCCCGCCGCCGCAGCACCGCGAGCGACACCCTCATCGCCGTCGGCGCCGTCCTCGTCCTCGTGCTCGCCGTCCTGCAGTGGGTGGGCAGGCATCCGGTGGTCCTCGTCCTCGCGGCCCTGGCCGCCGCCGGTGCCGCGGCCGTCGTCCTCGCCCGGCGGGCGGCCGCAGCGGCCCGGTGGCGGCAGCTGATGGCCGACCGAGCAGGCATCACCCACTACATGGCCATGACCCCGAAGCAGTTCGAGGAGGCCCTCGCCTGGCTCTGCCGGCGGGACGGCTGCCGGGACGTGAAGGTGGTGGGAGGCGCCGGGGACCTCGGCGCGGACGTCATCGCCACCACCCCGACGGGACGCCGCATCGTCATCCAGGCCAAGCGCTACGCGCCGGCGAACAAGGTCGGCTCGCCGGACCTGCAGAAGGTGGGCGGGACCGCCCGGCAGGTCCACGGCGCGGACCTCGTCGCCGCCGTCACCACGTCCGGCTTCACCCGGGCGGCCCGCGAGTATGCCGCCCACCCCGGCGTCGCGATACGCCTCGTCGACCACGACGCCCTCGCCCGCTGGGCCGCCCAGACCGGCCCCGCCCCTTGGCACTGACCCGTCGATCCGCACGACGTCCGACGAACGACTGTCGCTGACCGCGTCCCCCGCGGGCGCGGGGAGCAGCAGAGGTTCCGCATCCAGATCTCGCCATTGGCGGAACCATCCCCGGGGCGCGGGGAGCAGACGATCTCAGCCGCGGTCACTCAGTGGTGTTCGGAACCATCCCCGCGGACGCGGTGAGGGCAGCCCCAGCCGGCCCGGCCGGGGGTGGCCCTCACCATGTGGTTCAGGGCCAGTGGTGGTGGCCCCAGTACTCGTGGTCCACCAGGTGGCCGCGGTCGTCGCGCAGGGTGGCGGTGTCCCCGCCGTTGTCCCATACGTACGCGCGGCTGCCCTGGTAGACATCCCGGCGAGTGTCGAGGCCGGAGCGGGTGTGGACCGTGATCGCGCGGTGCGGGGCCAGGCGTAGGTGACCGAAGCCGTAGCGGTGGCCGTCGGCGAGGGAGACCTTGCCCGGCGGGTGGGTGCCGTGCCGGAGGTGCGGCGGACCAAAAAATCTTGGAGTTGGCAGTACCCGTTTCGACGGGCCGTGCGATGTAGAGGGCAACGGCAACCGACGAGGAACGGGGCGGAGAAGCAGATGCTGGACGCTGTGGAGCCAGGCGGGGTGATCCCCTGCTTGTTGGGGGTGCTGGTCTGGGGGTGGCGGGAGTGGGTGCGGGCAGCAGCCGCCCGGGAACTGCTGTTGGCGGTGACAGCGCTGGGTGACCAGGGGCAGTGCGTGCGGGTGCGGCACCGGGCGGCGGGTGGGGAGTGGTCGGTGGAGGTCGGCTCGGGGCAGGCGGGGCTCCGGGCGGCCGGCACCACCGCCGGTACGGTCAGGCTCAGTCGGCCCGGTGACTCCGCGAGTATGGGTCCTGTCGGGCGCGCTCGGCCCGGTCGCCGGGCGGATGGTGCGCGTCGGCGGGGCCGGGCGGCGAGGCAGGTCCGGTGAGTGGGGAGCAGAAGGGCTCCGGCCAGGGTTCCTCGGCGGCGATCGGCGCCAGCGGGGTCCAGTTGACGGAGGAGCGGTGCGAGGCCCTCTACACCCAGGAGGCGGAGAAGCTGCTGAACTTCTTCGTCCGGCGCGTGGGCCGTGAAGCGGCGGATGGGCTGTGCCAGGAGACCTGGATGCAGGCCTTCGCCTGGTGGAGGGACCATCCCGAGCATCCAGCACCGGCAGCTCTGCTCTACAAGATCGCCCGCTGCCGGGCGGTGGACCACCTGAAGCAGGACGGCCGCATGCTTCCCGTCGAGGGCGAGAACCTGGAGGAGTTGGCGGCCGCGCTCGCGGACCGGCGCGATGTGTACGCCGACGCCGACGCGCGCATCGACCTCCACCGCGCTCTGAAGAGCCTGACCAAGGCCCAGCGGCAGGCGCTGCAGCTCCATCACATCGACGGTCTCACCGTCGCCGAGTGCGCCGCGGTGATGGGCACCGGCCAGGACAACGTGAAGAAGAGCCTCAAAACAGCGAAGAGGAGGCTCACCGAGTCTCCGGAGCTGGACTCCTACCAGCTCACCGCCGCCACAGCCCCGCAGGAGGTGGGCACGTGAGTCACCAGCAGCACGATGGACCGCACCGTGAGCGGATCACCCTGAGCCCCGAGGATCTCTCCACGGGCTTCGCGGCCCTCATGGCGGACATGGCGCGGCAGAGCCCGCAGCAGACGGAACTGCTGCGGGCCAAGGCCGAGCAGGCCGACCTCGGGCACGAGGCTCACGCACTGGGCCGAGAGTACCGGCAGCGCGGAGAGTTCGCGCAGGCCGCCCGGTGGCTGCGCACGGCAGCCCGCTACCACGTCCCCGGAGCGCAGCAGGACCTAGATAGCCTCCCCGCCCGCGGAGTCCCCCAGGCAGGCAAGGCGCGCTTCGGCGCCGCGCAGGGCTGCGGGGCCAACCGATGGGATGTGTGCCCGCCAGTGGAGACCGGCGCGCTGCACCAGGCGCAGCATCTCGATGCGGCGGCTGCCCTGCCGGCCTGGGATACCGCCGCATCCTCCGCTGCGGTGAGGGGTGCGTTGGCCAGGGCCGCTGCTCGGCGAGACGCCGAGCGGACCATCACCGCGGCGCGCGAGGAGGCCGCGAACCTGGTGGCCGCGGCACGCCTCGACGCCGAGCGGACCATCACCGCGGCGCGCGAGGAGGCCGCGAACCTGGTGGCCGCGGCACGCCTCGACGCCGAGCGGACCATCACCGCGGCGGTCGATCGTGAGCAGCTGTCAGGCGGGATTCTCCCGCCCGCGGAGCGCAGCTGCGGCCAGGGACCGGCGCTGACGGCGACATGGTCGGTAGGCGGGTGGGCTGAGATTGGGGACTTGCCAGCGCTGACCGGCGACCGCGGCGCATCCCACGCCATGCACATGGTTGTCCAGTGGCCGCGCGACAGCCAGCGCCGCGCGGTCCAGCAGCAGTGGCGCGAGGTCATCCGGTTGGACCTGGGCTCGGAGTCCACCCGCTGGGTCCATCCGGAAGAGTACTACCTGGGCACGATGCACTCGCCTTGCGTCAGCGTGGTCCTGGACCACTTCCTCGGCACATGGAGCGATGAGCGGCGGGCTTCGCCACCCGTGTGGAACGGGGCGGAGATTGCGGCGGCCTACCCCGCGGACGATCAGTGCGAATCTTGGGGCGGCCGTCGAGCCCCGCACAGCTCCCCCGTCGGAGGCACCCGGACGACTCAGGCGGAGGGCGACTTGTGGGTTCTCCGCGAGCAGGACGTATACCGGAAGCTTCATACCTGGCTGACCGCCACATACGTTCGGCCCTGTCCCGATACCTCCCTCGCGTTCACGATCGCGTTCGGTCCCTACGAGCGGTTGCTCGCGCAGCACCGCCCGGAGGGCCCCGCCGACGCGCCTTCCCTGCCGGCCGACCACCGCTCCACCCCGGCGGCGAGCACCCGGGACGAACGACCGACCGCACAGGAGGACTCCCATCACCAATCACTGGCATGACCCCCCCTCTCCCGTCACCGTCACATCGTGAAGCGGGCGGCTGCAGCGCTGGCGGCGTCTCAGGCTTCGGGGGCCGTCACAGGGCCCGGCCGGGCCTGTGAGTGGTGCGGCGTCCGGGAAGTGAGCGCATGCGGTGGTCCATCTGCCGTGATTGCCGACAGCGCCCACGGTGCGGGCTACCCTGTTCGGGGCTGGACCTGCCGCGATGGCGGGTCCGGCCCCGGCAGGGGTTGGAGCGTGGCCTACTGCCAGGCGGCGTGCGCGGGGGACCAATGGCCCTTGACCGAGCCGTCGAGCAGCGGGTCGATGAACGCGGCGGCAGCCTGGGCAGCTTCGGGGAAAGTGCGGCAGCCGCACAGGCCCAGGACCAGGTCGGCCTGCTTCGGGTAGCCGGCGTGCCAGTCGGGTCCGGGAGGCTGGAAGGCACCCGGGAGCACCAGCGTGGTGCCGTTCCCCAGCTGGCGGCGGCGTTCGGCTTCCCGGTGCAGGGCCTGGTGGGCGTGGTCTCCGTCGATGGTCTCCTGTTGGCTGATGAGGAGGAGGTCGGCAAGGTCGCGGTAGCGGTTAGATCCGTTGGGACCGTGGCGCTCGTACATGGCGCAGATCTTGTCGGCGACGTGGTCGATGACGGGGTAGAGGCGGACCTGGGGCCAGTCGACGGGCCATTCCAGGTCGACGGCGGACTTCAGGGTGCGCGTCTCGGGGGTGCCGGCGAGGGTGCGGCCGACGACGAGGTCGACCTTGACGGTCGCCGCCTTCTTGGTACCGATGTAGACCTGGAAGTACTGCGCTCCCCCGCGGCCCTCCTCGCTGTGGCCAGCGAACTTGGTGGGGGCGAAGCGCAGGAAGTCTCCGCCGAGGTCCTCGGAGGCCGCCTCGATCAGCAGGGCCGCGGCCTCCTCGACGGTGCGCTCAGGGGAGGCGCACTGCAGGTCGATGTCGCCGCTCAGGCGGGCGGCGCCCTCGTAGCGCACCAGCAGGGCCTGGCCGCCCTTGATCAGCCAGCCGTCCGGATCGGCGGCGAAGACACGCGCGGCCAGCCGGTTGAAGTAGAAGATGTTCACGAGTTCGGAGATGCTCATGCCGTGCTGCTTGGCCATGCGCTGTGCGGCGGTCTTCAGGGCGCTCTGGAAGGCGGTCGGTGAGGCGTAGGTCTTGCCCACAGGTGTCTTTCTGGTTGCGGTTTGCGGAGCACCCGACCCTAGGCCTCGCGGTCCTGGCTGTCAGCCGGTTGCAGCATTCTCCCGTCCGGCTTGTGCAGACTGGCGCGCCATGCGGCTGCGGCGTCGTTCTGCGTGCTGCGGAGCGCGTGCAGCATAACCGGGTTGACCTGGGCGGTTTCGCGCAGCCGCCGGATCGTCTCCAGCGGGAGGAGCTGCGGCAGGGCGTCCTCCATAGCTTTGCGCATCCGGGCCGCGGCCGCCTGCAACGGTGCCTCGATTTCCGGCCGTGCGGCGGCCTCGTGCAGCAGCTGGGTCAGCGGGGGCGAGGTCAGCGCCGGGACGGCGTCGCTCAGAGCCTTGCGCCAGGAGGCGGTGAGCTCCTCGCTGCGCTGCCGCATCATCTCCTGCAGGGCAGGGGCGAGGAGGGGTGGGTTAGAGGGGGCGAGCAGTTGCAAGGCGGTGGCGAACCCCTGGTCGGCAGCGCGTTCGAGCTGCTGGTGGCGCAGACTCTCGCCGGCCTGGGCGACCAGGTGATCGATCAGGGTGAGGCCGTCGACGTCGTGGGCCAGGCCGTACTTGCGGGCGAACGGCTGCGCGGTGTCGGCAAGCGCATCAAGGGTAATCAGGTCGCGGCGTTCGGCTTCGGCGATCACACCGCCGATGTGTCCGCCGTCGGCCTTGGCGTGCAGCAGGTCGAGGATGGTGCGGTGGGCCGTGGTGACGGGCAGGCCGTCGACCAGGGTGATGTCGGCGGGGTCGACTGCGGCGGTGCGCAGGCGCACGAAGGGGTCGTTGGTCACCCGTCGGCGCGGCACACTGATCTCCACTTTCGGGGCGGGGATGTCCCCGAGCTCATGGAGCTGGCAGGCCGAGGCATGGGAGACCACCCCGGAGTCGGGATCGCCGGGAGAGCGCTGCCAGGCAGGGGCAGCGGGCTGGAGCCGCAGCCAGGCGGCCTTGATCTCCAGGTGCCGGGGTTGGCCCGCGGCGATCAGCAGGTACACGCCGTGGCTGATGCTCTCCAGCAGTCCGGCCTCGGTCAGCCGCCGCAGCTGTACGCCATTCAGGCCGGCCTCTTTGGCTTGGGCGGCGGTTACCAGCCCCCATTGGTCAGCGGCGATGCCTCCCAGGAGCGACAACTGCTCAGCACGGTTCATGCATCCATAGTTACACGGCAACGGCAGAGATAGTTACACCTGATAGTAACTATCTCTGCGCATCAGCGTCGATTGATGAAACTATCTCTGCGTCGAAAGGTGGTCTGTTTCAAGCTGACCTGTCGCGCGGGACGGTACTGTCGCCGCTGGCCCTGCTACCGCCAGCGGCCTGCTCGTCGTCATCGGCGACCAGGGGCGTCCACCACACCTGGAATACAGCGGTACGGGTGCGGTGGGGGGCCCGGGGCGCGGGCCTGCGGGCAACGTCCGTGCCTGGTCGACCAGGGCAACACAGGCCTGCACAGGAGCGGGGCGCTCTGCGCGGTGAGCAAGTGCGCACCGCGGTCGACGAGCTGCAAGCCGCACGATCGGGTGCGTGCTCCCTGGGCGGTCGGCGGGCTGCGGGAGCCGTGCGGCAACTGCACGGACCCTCGCTGCTCCTCTCCCCCGTCGAGGCATGCGCCCACGCCGCCGCGTTGGATAGGGGCGGGGATGCGCCCGCTGCCCTGGCCGTGCGGGCGCTCGTAGTGCCATTGGATTCCGTCTACGCGGTGGAGGCTGTCCGTCCCGGCCGGCCTAGTACTCCAGCAGGACTTCGACGTTTTGCCTGTTCAGAGGCCTGCGCGCGTGAGTGTAGTGGGCGAACGTCATGCACCTGTGGGATGAGAACGGCTCGGCGAAGGGACCATCCCCGCGGGCGCGGGGAGCAGTGGGCGTACAGCGACTCCAGGCCGCCGCCGTGGGGACCATCCCCGCGGGCGCGGGGAGCAGGACGCGGACCTCGTCGCGGACGCCATCAAGGAGGGACCATCCCCGCGGGCGCGGGGAGCAGGTCGCCGAGGCCGCATCGGAGGGCGCTGACTTGGGACCATCCCCGCGGGCGCGGGGAGCAGGAGTAGTGCCAGTCCCTCCCCCAGTAGACCGGGGGACCATCCCCGCGGGCGCGGGGAGCAGACCGCCACCCCGGCCGGGTGGACCAGCGGCCTGGGACCATCCCCGCGGGCGCGGGGAGCAGTCGGCTACGGCGGCCTCGCCTTGGCCTTGACTGGGACCATCCCCGCGGGCGCAGGGAGCAGAGGGAGGAGACCGGGGGGATGTTTCCCTCCGTGGGACCATCCCCGCGGGCGCGGGGAGCAGGCCGCCGGCCCCGCCGACATGCTGCACGCCGGGGGACCATCCCCGCGGGCGCGGGGAGCAGACGGGCGTGGATTCGGGGACGAAAAGCGGGGGGTGCCTCTATGTCTTTCGTCAAGCGAGGCGTGGGGTTCTGGGTTCGTAGAAGGTGCCGTCGCGGAGCATCGCGAACAGCACGCTGATGCGGTGGCGGGCCAGGCGGAGGAGGGCCTGGGTGTGGGTCTTGCCGCGGGCCCGGCATCGGTCGTAGTAGGTGCGGGAGGCGGGGTCGTGCAGGGCGGCGAACGCGGACAGGAACATGGCCCGTTTGAGCTGCCGGTTGCCGCCTCGGGGTGCGTGTTCGCCGTGGATCGAGGTCCCCGACGACTTGGTCGTCGGGGCGAGGCCGGCGTAGGAGGCCAGGTGGGCGGCGGTGGGGAAGCTGGTGCCGTCGCCGACGGTGACCAGCAGGGTGGCGGCGGTCCTGACCGCGACCCCCGGAATCGAGGTCAGGACCGCGGAAAGAGGGTGGGCCTCGAGCAGCTGTCCGATCTGTGCTTCCAGGGCCTGGCGCTGTTCGTGGACGGCGGCGAGCGAACGGGCCAGGGACGGGATCACGACGTCGAGGGTGCCGGTGCCCGGGACCACGACGGTCTGCTCGTCGAGGGCGTCGAAGACCTCGTCGATCAGCCGGGCGGCCATGCGCGGGGCCTTGGGCCTGATCGCTTCGAGGGGTCTGCGGCGACCGGCCTTTCGCAGTGCAGCGGGGGAGCCGTAGCGCTCCAGCAGCCAGGTCACGGCCTGGTGGTCCAGGCGCGGCCCGAGGACGCGCTCCAGGCTGGGGTGGAACTGGGTGAGCAGGCCGCGGATCCGGTTGGAGGTGCGGGTGGCCTCGGCCGCCAGGTCCTGGTCGAAGCCGACCAGCACGGTCAGCTCGGCGGTGATCTCGTCGGTCACCTCCAGCGAGCGCAGGGTGTGCGGCATCGTGCGAGCCGCGTCTGCGATCACCGCGGCGTCCTTCGCGTCGGTCTTCGCCTCGCCCGGGTAGAGGTCGGCGATCCGCCGCATGGACAGGCCGGGCAGGTAGGCGACCTTGCAGCCGGCGTCCCGGGCGACCGTCAGGGGGAGGGCGCCGATCGAGGCGGGCTGGTCCACGATCACCAGCACGGTGCCGAACTTCGCGGCCAGCTTGTCGAAGACGGCCCGCAGCTTCGGCTCGCTGTTGGGCAGCTGCTTGTCGAAGACCTTCTTGCCGGCCGGGGTGAGCCCGTGCCCGTGATGGGCGCTCTTGCCGACGTCCAGGCCGAGGAAGACGCCCACGTCGTCGATGTCGTACAACCCATCCTCCCGAACCGGGTTCGTGTGGTGCTGGCCAGGGCGTCGGCGTCGTATGCGCGCATCCACGTTATGCAGACCTGCCGCCCGGGTGCGGCCGGGCATTGCGCCCGGCCGGGCGGTGGTCAGACCTCTCATCAGCGTCTCCAACGACGCCTCTCGGGCCCGGTGACACCACCCCCCAGGTCATCCGATCGACAGGGGGGAACAGTCATGCCGGGCCCGGAGGCCAGCGGTCCCCTTGCGGGACCGCGAAGAAGATAACGGGGGACCATCCCCGCGGGCGCGGGGAGCAGGAGGGAGAGTCTGCCGTAACGCTGGATTGGCTGGGACCATCCCCGCGGGCGCGGGGAGCAGGCCGGACAGCGGCTCATTGGTAGCGGGTCGTATGGACCATCCCCGCGGGCGCGGGGAGCAGACGCTGTTGGTCCGCTGGCCGGTTGGATTGGCGGGACCATCCCCGCGGGCGCGGGGAGCAGCAGGCTGGATCTGCTGTGACCTGGCGGGGCCTGGGACCATCCCCGCGGGCGCGGGGAGCAGAGCGCCCGGCCGCCGTCGTTGTGCGGCGGGTTGGGACCATCCCCGCGGGCGCGGGGAGCAGGCCGGTACCGTTCACGACGGTCTCTTTCTCTCGGGACCATCCCCGCGGGCGCGGGGAGCAGCAGGCTGGATCTGCTGTGACCTGGCGGGGCCTGGGACCATCCCCGCGGGCGCGGGGAGCAGAGCGC